>DAIPLH010000421.1:0-2920 GCA_036769325.1 Bacteroidota bacterium | reverse complement strand
ATGACCGAAACTGGCCCTGCGGTTTCGAGATTTGGTCATTCGATCCTTCGTGCTTCCTTAGGATTTCGATATTCGGATTTCGATTTTCATCAGGAAATCTAAGGGCATCATAACGGCAAAGGTGACCATTGAACGAACTTCCACGGCTTGAGGTGGATGGGCTCCGTGCGACCTACAGACCCGTCGGCACGGTCTCGTTTGACGAAGCCGTCGCCCTCGTCAGTTCAGCAATCAGGCTTGCCCGTTCAACAGAGGCAAAAGATCTGCTGGTTGACACCACGCAATGGATCGGCTTTCCTTCCCCCAACACGTTTCAGCGATTCCTGGCCGCAGTGGAATGGGCGGAGGAAGCGGGCGGTCGATTGCGCCTTGCGATGGTAGCACGAATAGAGATGATCGACCCTCAGAAATTCGGCGTGCCGGTTGCCACCAATCGCGGTCTGATAAGCAATGTCTTCAGCAACGAGGAGGAGGCCAGCGCCTGGCTTGACTCGAGGCGGAGACACATCCAGGATTCGAAATAGGAATAAGCTCCATCGTTTCCTGCTCTCACTCTGCCCAATTTAACAACGAAAGCCGCCTGATTTCTCTCAGGCGGCTCCCTCCAGAAAAACCTCTGTGAAATGTCGGTTACCTGACGACAACCAACTTCTTCACGTCAGTCAACGAGCCTGAGGACAATCTGTAGAAATACATCCCGCTTGCCAGATCGCCGGCATCGAGAGAGATTTCGTGGTAACCCGCCTGCTGATCCTCCGAAGCGTCGACAGGGAGAATCACCGATGTGCAGTCAGAAGTTCCTACGTGAGGTAGATATTTCTCATGGTATACGCGGACGAGACCTTGCTACCACCAAAAAACAAAGCCCGCCATGGTTGACATGACGAGCTTCTGCAATGGACCTGCAGGATCCTGTTACGCAATCACATCTCGTAGCGCATGCCTATTCGTAAGGAGAAGGCCAGAACTGTCTCGCCGGTAGTCGAATATTGCCCGATCCATACCGGACCCAAACCATATGTTTGATACCCCCAGTAGAATGGGCGGTAAGCGTAAGGGTATATTCCCGCTCCAACGGCAAAAATGGGCCCGATTTGCATTTCGGGGGCAAGAGACAGCCCCTTGCCAAGCGGGATATTGATACCGCCGCCAAAGAGAATTCCAAAATATGGCGCGTTGGCTATGTTCAGGAGCAGCAAGGGTCCGGCATTGGCATACGGTTTGAACCTTGAGGCGCGGATATCAAAATAGTATTTGAAATAAGGATACCAGAGCAATGGGGCGCCTTGATGCGTGTTGATGCTGAATTCCGATCCTGCCGCCATAGTTCGATTGAACCGGAGTTCCGCCGTTGGCGTAATGACAAAACCGGCAGACCCGTCAAACATGGAGATACCCGTGCTTCCTCCAAGTGACCAGTGCTGTGAGTATCCTACTCCTTTCCCCAGAAGGACTGCAACGATTACAGCAATGACTACACGGAAGTTACTCCTGTGTCCTTGCCATTGTGGGAGAGTCATTGCAAGCATCACCGCGTGCACAATCCTTTGATTGTTCTATCAGAAAACCACTGGTCCCGTCAGCAACGATTCGGGCGTATTCCGTGAGAAATACGACTATTGAAACGCGATTCCAGCCACATGAAGATGTAGGGACGGGCGGTGCCTCATTCCGATGGCATCGTGACCTGCCTCATTGCCGCATGAATCCGATTTCGTTACTTTGCCATAAACCAACCTGGCAAATTCTTCCTCCCTGTACGTGGGACATCTCCTTCACGTTTGAACGCGGACAATGAGCATAACGATCGTCAACACCCTGCCTGATAACATCTGGCGAGGGTTCGTCGATGCCCATCCGTCCGGGACGATTTTCCATACGCCTGAAATGTTTGAGGTCTTCGCCCGGGCGGAGCAACACCGTCCGATGTTATGGGCTGCGGTGAACGACAAGGGAGAGCCGCTTGTGCTGTTCTTACCCGTCGAGATAACATTGATGGATGGCGTGTTCCGCGGTCTAACGACCCGCGCCGTGTCGTACGGAGGCATACTCTGTTCCCCTGGTGGGGAGGCGCTTGAAGCTCTGGAACTGTTGCTGCAAAATTATGTGCGGGAGGTGCGGAACGGGATACTCTTTACCGAAATCCGGAACCTCTCTGATGCAACGCCCCTCCAGCCCACTCTCGCGAGATGTGGATTCCGGTACGCAGAGCACTCGAACTATCTTATCAGCCTGAACCGCACACTTGAAGAAATTGGGGATGGTTTTTCGCGGAGGCTCAGGCAAACGATCCGACAGGGCCTGAAAAGACAGAAGGTCGTCGTCGAGCCGGCAACCGACCGTCATCAGGTAGATATCTGTTACCGGCTGGTTCAGAAAACATACGCTAGGGCCCGCGTGCCTCTTCCTGACCATTCATTGATTGAGGCGGCTTTTGACGTCCTCAGTTCGAAACAGATGATGAGAACCTGTCTAGCCCGCGTTGGGGAAGAATACGTCGGCGGATCGATTGAGCTTCTCTACAAGGATGTGGTGTACGCGTGGTACTGTGGGATGGACCGTCGATACGCCAGTTGGGCGTCCGGTGAATTGATCGTGTGGGATATCCTTGCGTGGGGGGTGAAAAACGGGTTTAAGACTTATGATTTCGGAGGGGGAGGAAAACCAGGAGAAGAGTATGGTGTCAGGGATTTTAAAGCCAAGTTCCGCGGGGATCAAGTCTGTTTCGGGCGAAATGCGTTTGTGCATGCGCCGGTAAAACTTCAGCTTAGCGAGTTGGGGTACCGTCTCTACCGCTTGTTCCACCAGGTCTACACTCCCAACGGGTCTACGGACCGGTCGGGTCGTAGACGACGAGTCGTTCCACAAATCTACGATTCGTAGAATCGAAGATAGACTCGTTGAGTTGGTCGGGAGGCCA
>DAIPLH010000069.1:0-10466 GCA_036769325.1 Bacteroidota bacterium | reverse complement strand
TGGCTTGCGGCTGGCCTGATGGGAGTCCAGTGAGCCGGCATGAGCAACCAATGTACCACCAAGCGGTCGATTTCGTAAACCTCTGTGCCTGAAAAGTATGCAGGAAGTAGGTGAGAGTCAAAGCGCTAATGAAGGCGCCACAGGGGTCCGCAATTCCAAAAAACTAACAACTGACGAACAACGATTATTCGCTACTCGGATAAAAACAGGGAACAAAAAACAATTAATGATTAACGGTTGACCATTAATCGTTAACCGTTTTTTCTAACCCCGCCTCATCGCACCAACACGAGTTTCCTCGTCTCCACAAACTCCTTATTTGATCACGATCATCTTCCTTGTTTCAACAAGGCCGCCCTTTGAGGAGCCCGGAACAAGAGATCGTGCATTTAAACGGTAGAAATAAACTCCGCTGGCCACCGGAAGATTGCTCTTGTTTGTCGAGTTCCAAAGGACCTTATGAGGTCCTGCCTGGCGAACATCGTTCACGAGTGTTCTTACTTCCCGTCCAAGAATGTCATAGATGATCAGGCTGACTATGCTTGTTGCCGGCACTTCATATGCAATCGTGGTTGAAGGATTAAACGGATTGGGGTAGTTCTGCGACAACCTGAATGAGGCTGGTTGCGCGTCACCATTCACACCCGTAATGGTTGGATTAAAGGTCCATACGTCCTGAGAGGAAAAAGGGAACGCTGCCTCAATCATGAACTGATCACCAGTCTGGAAAGCAACATCCCCATTCCTTCCAGGTGTCCCCCACCACATCAGCGGGAGTGGGACATCCTCGACATCCACCTCGAACATCGGATCCGGCACTTCGGCATAAGGAATATCAAAAATGAAGAAGAATTCTCTTGCCCCGTTTGGTATAGAATTGCACCCGCAAAGGAAACAAGGGAATCTGGCGTAAGGAGGCCAATACTTCCCGTCAATGAGTCCACAATTCACATTGTTTTCCGTGAACCCAACTGCAAGACGACGGGGAGGAATTGCATTGACATCATACGCCGCAAACGGCAGCATACGATGAAAATCCTGATAGGAGATTCCGGTATCGGGATTGATGATGTATTGAGCAAATTCGGGATGCACAGGCGGGAGTTCGGCGTTGTCTATGTATCGATACGCAAATGAAGCGGTCGTATCGTTCGGATCGATCAGACCGCCTTCGACGTCAGTGGCCGCGAACACGATCAAAACATCACGCAATCGATGCAACGGGACCGTCGAACCGCTGTACCAGCTTTCATACCCGGGTCCCATTGCTCCGTCAAATCCTTCCAGCTGAAGATAGTTCGAGGAAGCCGCCGTCCACACCTGATTACCCTGTGGCACGGACCAGTTTTCCCACCCCCATGTCGTATCGATCGTTCCGATCATCACCTTGAATCCATCGGTCACCGGCATGTTGTGACCATATGCGTCGGGAATCGGATGATTTTCCAGGAGCACTCTCCCGTCGGAGGAATCCCGAAGTGTAATAGCCGGCGGTGAATCCGGCTCAGAGATTCCCTCGATCACATACAAATGATCATTGATCAATGAGTGATCAACGACGAGTACTTCGAAATCCCCATCGGCGGTACCAACCGGATGAGCGATAGTGGCCCCTTGCACCGGATCGGAAAACGGCTCAACCTGGAAATAAATTGTATCTCTCCATTCGTTTATCAGGGAATCAGTGAAGACAACCGGCACTTCGAAGATACTCCCCGCATTTGTGGGAACATTAACACTGAAATAACTTGTAGCTTGATCCGGGTCATATATCATTGAGTCCACTGACCCGTCTGCAAACAGAGTATGAACCCGGGTTTTTCTCTCAGGTTCATTTTCCGGCGCGATGACGAAGTTCGAGAGCGTTGAGATTCCTTCGTACCTGGTGGTAAACCCGAACCGGATATTTTCGCCAGGATTGGCAATCCCATCGTTGTTCAGATTGTCAGAGAAAATACGTTCACCCGACACCACCACTTCACCCACTGTGGCAACACCCTCATGAACCCTGGTCCAGTTTATGGTGCGCCCGAAACCGTCTTCAACGATTGCGCTCAAAAAGTATGGCTCATCATCTCTCACAACAAACACGGAATTCGTAAATAACCCGTCGCCCGCATGAAGATCTCCGTGGGTCCCATCATCAAAAAGGATCACGTCAGTTAGTTGATTCCCATCCCGCCGATTCACCGTCGTCGACATGGCGGCTGCTCCTGCATCGTTTCCATCGCCGACAATCAATAGATTGGCTGCAATGTGGTTGGGAAAACTCGCCGAAACTGAAAATGTAGGAGGTGTCGTGGTGAACAACCAATTGTACATCGTCTGAGCGTTTTGTGATGCCGCTTTCATTCTGGAGACACTTGCCAGATAGGAATTCGCCGATCCGCCAATCCCGGCGACCAGGACTTCCTGTGTGTCCCCGATCGCCATCGTAATAGGTCCGGAGCTCTGTACAAATCGTCGATCACCAGGGGAATCAATCATTCCATCCACCCAACCGTTAGGAGAAAATATATCGGGTGCCGATATCCCGTCGGATCCTTCATAGAGCCAAAATGGTCCGGAAGGATTTCCGGTGAAGGGATCAATTGGCGGAGATGGGCAAGGCGGCGGTTGAGGTGTTGGAGGGAGCCCCTGGAACATGCAATTCCATTGAAGGGCGCCGGAGTAGTTGAAAGAAGGATCCGAGTAAGATCCCCCGGCAGCAAAATATACGAAAGACGTCATTGGAAGGTTGATCGCCCCGGAGATTTTTTGCAGGTCGAAAATCGCTGTATCCGCAGGATTCCCTGTGTTGACAAGCGGCCCCTGGAAGAAGTCAAAACCAAATGAAGGGGGCGCGAGTCCGTACTCTTGATAGAGAAAATCGACTGGACTCCAGTTGTATACGAATCCCATATTCAGAACCGTGTCACAACCGGCATAATCGTCGGCAAAAGAACCCAGATCAGGGTCAGACCAATGTGCGATATACATGTTTTCGATCGTTGCATCTTCCGGTGTATTGGCCCTGCCTTTATAAATCAAACGAAAACGCTTGAAGAGGACATCGCCAAGAACACCGCTTTGGTTGTAACCCCATATTGTCCCCTGTTGCTCGATGCCAGGCGATGGGGTTGCACCCCAGGGTGTTACACCGGGTAGATCATTACACACATACCAGACAACCTGATCCGCATTTGCGAGTCCAGGTTCGTCGGCTTCAGGGAACGGAACCGGCTCCCCGCCGTTAATGACTGGACTGTAGATACCGTTGCCGTCTGAATCGTAAAACGGAGCGCCCTTATGCGCGGGCCACTCGAGCCAGTCAGTTTCGTATTGTGCCCGCAGTGCTGCAATCATTTCTTCTGTGACCTCTGAGGGGAGCACCAGGTTCATTTCAGCAGCATCCAGGATGAGGTCGGCTGTCGCGTAGTCCCTCCTGATTCTCCAGATTCTGACGTCGGTTGCATCGGGATCCTCATAGATTCCTGTCCGAATACCCAGAATTGCTCCCCGCGTCATTCCCGTGTTGTAGGAATGACCATTCACACGGATAACGGGACTGAGTCCGTCATTATACTCTCCACCCCACATAAGGCCTGATGCGAAGATTGCTGTGGCAGTGCCGCGTGGATACGTCAGTCCGGCGTTTCCTGTCGATGAGTTTCTTTCCTGGACTCCGTCAGCATCGTACCAGGCGGAAATGTTGTTAATGTTCGCTTTTGTGCTAATCGGTAAGCCCAGAGGATTGGTCCTTCCGGTAAGGCGGGATCGCTGACCTTCACGGGCTTCTGAAAAGTCGTTGAGGGAGAACACACTGGCAAGAACTCCAAAAGAAATCAGGAGAAATATTCGCAATGGTCTCATTTGTTCCTTCTTTCTAGAATGAATTTGTGGCGGCGTCCTCGCCTAACGGATGAGTACCATCTTTTTTGTCTCGTTGAAACTCTTCGCACGTATCCGGTAGAGGTACACACCGCTTGCAACCCGGGTTCCGCCATCGGTAGTTCCATCCCACCGGACCCGGTATTCGCCAGCAGGATGCTCCTCATCGATCAGTGTCCGAACCTTGCGTCCAAGGATATCAAAAATGTCGAGTCTCACCTGCTCCTGTTTGCCCATTGAGAAACGAATCTCCGTCGAAGGATTGAACGGGTTTGGATAGTTCTGGGACAGTGCAAATGACACAGGCAGATCATTTTCAACACCCAGAATCGGACCGAGGATTGCATCAAAGACATATTGATCCCCCATCCGGAATGGTTTGTAAAGAACAAGCTGCAAGGAATCCCCGGTGCCGGGGTTCTGTGTGTCATTCTCCGGATCAAGCCTGACGGACCAGCTCGGTCCAAGAGAATCAGGACTCACGGGGGTCAACAATACGATCACATCAGACCTGTCAAAACCCGGGTCAATCCTTGCGGTAAACCGGCCGTCGGTTCCATCTGTTTCGATGAAACCAAATGGCACTTGTTCTCCCGTCAGAGTGTTAGTCACCGTGAAGTTCACCGGCCTCGACGGAAACGTGGTCGTGTGGAACACAAATGCTTCTGAAGTGTCAACTCCGACAGTATCAATCCTGACGAGGTAGTCGCCGTACTCAGGAGTTCCTTGATCAAAACCAAAGGACCAGAGGGAGAACACAAAGTCATGCGTTGATTCCCTGTTCCAGGAGGAAGCGGAGTCATTGATTTCGAGTTCGTCATTTTGGATCAATAAACGGATCCCGTCAAACAATGGCCCCTCAACACCGCCACTCACCTCAGGGGCATCGTTAACTATTGTCAGACCTGTACTTTCATCGATGACATCGTATGTTGTGACACTATCAGGAGAGACGGCAAACTCCACCCTGTAGCGGTGACCGGTCAGATCTGTTGAATCGACAATATGTGGTTGGATCAAGCCGGTTCCAACGGTCAGACGGGAAACGACGGCTGAATCCGGGATGAGATACCTGGTACTCACCAGCCGGAACGTCCCTACACTGTCAGTCCATTGACGAACGCCATCCGAGACCACCCCCTTCAGCCAATAAGCCGATGAATTAGGCAATTCTGAGATGTCCCATTCGAATAGCCCGTCGTTCGGAAGATCGGATCCAAGAGGCATCCAACCTGTCCAACCCGCGATCCGATAAGACAAATCCACGGTGACCGGTGCGCCTTCAGGATCCCCCGCAAACCACTGGACGTCAATTTCCTCGAGGTAACGTTCACCCTCAACCGGATTGATAATAACAATCTGGGGTGGTGCAGGCGGAGAGCGGTTGATCGTGAATGAGCTATCCATGGCATATACACCTATCCGGGACGTGTCATGGGCAATGACCTGAACCTTGTAGAGGACGCCGTCCAGCAGTGTATCGACGTTCCATGCAAAACTGCCGTCATTGATCTCGTTTTCCCCGAGAAGGATCCATTCCTCGCCGAAGTCACTGCTGTAGAGAATATCGACAGCCAGTCCCGGATCATTCGAACCGGCATCCCAAGCAATCTGCAGCGACCCGCCTGTCGCAACCTGACCAGGAACGGGGCTCAGGAGATCAACGTTGACGCCGTCGAGGGAATACCCTCCGCCGACAAATGCTTTAAGATAGCGTGCCTTCCGTTTTGCATTCAGAGAATCCTCGGCAAAAACATAACCGATAACGAGTCGTTGCGAGGACTGAGCAGGTAACGGGAAATAGCCGCACGAAGCGAACAGATCGAATTCGCCCGGTATTGGGATCTGATTGGGATCGAAGAAACTCCCCGGGGTCATGAACGTCTGCCAGAAAAAAGAATCGGGAGTTGTGTCAAAATTGATCGCCCCGGCCGCATTGTATTGTATGTTTGTCAAACCAAGATTCTGTGGCGTCTGAAGAAAGACCAGGGCGGGAGTTCCGACGTGAACGCCCTGGAAGGCAGGATTCGAACTGACTCCGTCAAGGTCATTGAAATAGATCAGGTTTTCCCCAAGATCAAAAGTCGGCTTATCATCCTGTGAATCCCCATCACCACCGACAAAATCCGCCACCCAGATGGTCACAGCGGCCTTTGTGATATCATTCGTCCCAACATTGAAGATATCAGACACAATCAGCAATGCATCTTCGAGGATATAATCAGTGAGTTCCAGGACGCGCTCACTGACCACAATCCCGAGTCCGCGCCTTGTACTGTCTGCAATGTCCGGGTAGAATATGTGTCTTGCATACAAATCATCGGAGTAATGATAGTAGTATTCATCCCCGTTGATGATCACATTCTTGCCAAGCAGACCATTCCATGACCCTGACCATCCGGGATCAAGCGAATCAGCAAGTTTGTCTGGCCAGAGAGAAGGCCACGTCGTGGAATCTGAGCTATGGGCGATCTGGTCTGCCAAGGGATTCAGATAACTGGAAACCGGCTCGAAGGACCATGAGGTGTAATTGATGGGATCCGACCTGAAAGCCGGAACTGACACAATCTGGATACTGTCGCCATTGGCATCCCTTACCTCACCACCAATGAACATGGCGGAAAGGGCAATGTAGTGGCGGTTTGTTGTGGTCGGCCATTCGTACGGAGTTCCCTGCCCGGCCCCTGTCCGCCCGGTGAGGCCGAAGTTATGGACGCTTGTGTGGAGATTGTTGGCATCGATCTCAGAGCGGATGGCTGAGTCCTCGTCCCCTCTTTCATCGGTTGGAATATACTGGCAGAGGGCTGGCTTGCAAGCAACCGTGACCAGTAACGCGACAAATGCGAGATTCAACCTTGTCATCTTCGTCATCGTAGCAACACAAGCTTCCTCGTCTCCACAAACTCTCCTGCGCGCAACCGACAGAAAAACACCCCGCTCGGCTGCCCGGTGGCATCCCACTGGACGGTGTGTGTTCCTGCATCACGATGCCCGGAGACCAACGTTGCCACTTCCTCGCCAAGAAGATTGAAGATCCTCAAGTTGACTTCAGCCGATTTTGGGATCGAGAATCTAATTGTTGTGCTCGGGTTAAAGGGGTTGGGGTAGTTCTGGGAAAGAGCAATCAAGCCTGGAAGTCCGACTTCCTCCTCTTCAACGCCAGTCGTCGTCTGAATGCTGCGGTAGACTCCGGAGTCAAACGTCCCGACAAATACAAATCCACTTCCGGAAACTCCAATCGAGGTTGATGACGTGACAGTCCCGGGAAGCTCAGTCCATGATTGCCCCTGATCTGAAGATGTGTATACCCCACTAAAGGTCCCTGCAAACAACGTACCGTCATTATTCAAACCAAACGCAGTCACAGGATCAGTCACGGTTCCTTTACCGCTGCGGGTCCATGTAGCTCCGTCGTCGGTGGATCCGAACAGACCATCCTCCAATGTTCCAACAAGAACCAACCCTTCAAGAGAAGCACTGACAGAAAGCGCTACTGTATCAGTCAAGCCTTCATTCTGGAGCGTCCAATTCTCGCCATTGTCAGTTGACCGAAAGACACCACCTCGCGTCGCAGCAAAAAGAAAATCACTATTTGTGACGGAGATGGAGTGTATCGTGAAGCCGAGCAAGCCGCTACTTTGTTCAGTCCAGGTCAAACCATTATCGACTGATCGAAAAGCACTTCCTGACCGAGTTGCTGCAAACACATGCCCTGAGGAGTTCGAGGTAATTGCGTTTACCGGATCACTGACAATCCCCGTGTTCAGGGCTTCCCACGAATCGCCGTAATTAGTCGAACGAAAGACTCCCACCAGTTCAGTCCCGGCAAAGAAAGACCCGGATACGCTTTGTGAAAGGCTGAAGACATCCCAGTCCAGCCCGTTGCTCTTCCCCAACCACGTGGTTCCGTTGTCTGATGTTTTGAACACACCACCGCCATTTGTCCCAACCCAGATGGCATCGTCGTCCGCCGCAATCACACCACTGACATGAGTATTACGCAACCCCAGGTTGGGCAAATTCCAGGAAACCCCATCATCAGTTGTTTTGTACAATGTCCCCGCATAATCCCCGGCAAGAACGAAGGCATCTCCTCGCACCAGGCTGGTAATGCCAATTCCATTGTTTACAACTTCCCAACTATTTCCGTTGTCCGTCGAACGATAGATGCCATCGTCTGTTCCCGCAAAAACAAGTCCGGATGCACCAAACACAAATGAGCTTACGTGAGTTGAATTCGGAATACCATCATCAATTCCTTCCCACGAATCACCTCCATCCGTGGTTCGAAAGACATCAGATGAGATGAGTGTGGCGACAAAGATGTGATCCTCAGGGGAAGCCCCCATGGCGGTCACAACATCAGAATCGTCCATCAACGGAGGTGTCACGTCGTCCCAACTGAGTCCGTCATTTGTGGTCCGGTAGACAGCGGAGGAGGTACCGAGCAAGAAGTCACTAGTCGTCCCAGCAAACACTCTGCCCGTGCTGATCGAGGCAATGGTAGAAACAACTGAGTCACTGAGACCTTGAGACCTCTGGGACCAGCTTGCCCCACCATCTGAAGAATGATAAACCCCCCGACCATTTGTGCTGACAAAGAGGCTACCCGGTAAGGTGGATGTGACCGAGCTCGGAACGTACGGGCTGACATCCAGGGAGAGAGCCATCCATGTGTCACCCTCATCGAGAGACAAGTACAAACCATCCTGCGCCCCTCCGATGATGGTTGCTTCATACTCGTACAGAAAGAAGAGAGGAGAGGCAAAGGGGGTGTTAGTTATCTTGGTCCATAGGGACCCATCATCAGTAGATCGGTATATGTTCCCTTCCCAGGTTCCCGCCAGAATGAAGTTGGTAGATGTGGTTTCGAGGCTCACCACTCGCGACCCTTGCGGTCCGTTGTTTACCTCCACCCAGTAGGATTCTTGATTGTAGGCCACAAATGGGGCTGACGCAACGACAATAGTGAGAAAAAATGCCGATCTCATTCGAAGATCCTCGCTGTGGTCTTATTAATCGTTTTTTTGTCCCGCCTCACCGCACCAACATCAGTTTCCTCGTCTCCACAAACTCTCCTGCCCTCAACCGATAGTCCCGACAAGAAACGTCGGGATTACCGAAGCAAGACAAGTTTCCTAGTTTGAACAAAGTCATTAGTTGATAGTCGATAAAAATACACCCCGCTCGGCTGCCCGGTGGCATCCCATTGGATGGAATGCGTGCCTGCTTCACGATGCCCTGAAGCCAACGTTGTCACTTCCTCCCCGAGAAGGTTGAAGATTTTCAAACTGACTTCAGCCGACCCTGGAATCGAGAATCTGATCGTTGTGCTCGGGTTGAATGGGTTCGGGTAGTTTTGATGAATCTGGACTTCAGTTGAAATGAACGGCTCTTCGTTCACCGTGACGACGAACGATCCATAGACTTTGAAAACCCCGTCCGTTGCGCAAGCAATGATGGTGTCGGTCGTAACAATCTTATGAAGGCCAATTACCGGTTCATTTGTGAAACTATTGTTGAAGATCGTCCACTGCCCGCCTGCGTTTGAGCTTTTCCATATTTCTCCCGAAAGAGAGCCAGCATACAATGTGTTGACATCAGAAACCTCGGCCTCAATCGAGCAAAAACCACCCTGTTTGATTGACAGCCAAATCTGTCCGCTATCCACGCTCCTGAATACTCCACTGTCCGATGCCACATACATTGTCTCCGGAAAGAAACGATCGAAGAGAAGTGACCGTACCGGTACATCCAAGACCGGAATCCATGTCAAGCCGTTATCCACAGTTCGGAATAGGTAACTGGACTCACAGCTTCGTGTCGTTCCACCTGCAAAGCCAAGGCCGTCGATTTGTGGGTGAAACACAAGAAAATCGGGACACGCCGAGACGGTGCTCGAATTGCAAATCCGCGAAAGCCCTTGAAATGAAATCCCACCGTCGTTCGAATGATAAAGAGAGTCCCAGGCATGCACGTACGTACTGGTTGGGAGATGCGGTTTTACGGCTACTACCGCCGGGCAGTAGTCCAAAAGATCGAATATATTGATCCGCGTTAGCGGGGAAGCAATGGAATCAAGGAATAGATCAGCGTGCGGCACCACAAAGAAACAACCTGGCACTGATGAGTATATGGAGAGAACCGCTGGAGGGTCATCAGACACTTTTGCCACTGAGCCAAGAAAAAGAGGCGTGTACCTTGGAAAGGGGTCGTAGTCACATATCTCACCAGTGACCGACGCGAATGCTGTCGGTGCGAATGTTGCGCTGAATCGAAAACCGGCATCCATTCCCCATGCGTAAATCTCATACCCGTTCCGTTCCGAATCAAACTTCTGGAAGCTCTCAATTTGGGAAAGCTCTGGAGGAGTGATCTCCAGCCACCCTTGGGAATAAGCACACATCGAGCCAGGGAGACCGGCACCAAAGAAATCGGAATGTTGACAAAGAAATGGAAGCAGCAAGTACAGGAAGGTCGCTCTCGTCATGCCGAGATTCCCTTACGAGTGGTCTTTCGGCTGCACCGAGGAGGGATTACGGGTGCAGTCTCGTTTCACCAATATAGCATTGAAGGAGAAAGTGTCAAAAACTATG
>DAIPLH010000420.1:0-2931 GCA_036769325.1 Bacteroidota bacterium | reverse complement strand
TGTGTAAACTATGTCCCTGAACACCTGTAAACCATCTCTCTGCTCTGTACAACCAGGAGAGGGGCCTCGTGCAACCTAGCCGGGGTGAGGTAAGGATGCTGGGAGGATAGAAACAAATCTGGGAGATTGAACCGCCCGTCTCGAGACGAGCCCTCGGCCGAAGGACGGGCCATGGCGCCAAGAAAGATAGGAGAGAGGAACACGGATTAGGCAGATCGGAGAGATAAGGACGGACTACGACCCGGTCAGGGATTTCTTGAGCAGGTGCTTTTCCTTTGTGAGATCACGGAGCTTCTCGACGAACGGTCCACGATCCTCCCCGCGCGCAGTCGCGCCCTGAAGCATTTCCTGGTTCGCCCTGATCAGCCCCTCAATGGCCTGCTGTTTCTTGAGTCTGATACACTGGTCGGCGATTTGGCGGGGATCAACTTCTTCGGGTGCAGCATCACGCTCACCCCATCCCTTGCTGATTTCGTACTTGTTGAAGAGAAGGTCGGTGATGACTCTCTTGAGGTCCTCATCACTCGTCGTATCCAGAAGCCCGGCCGGATCCCATACTGCTTTCTCGTCTGCCTGGTTCATGAGGAATTGCAGCACCCTCTGGCTTGTTTCACCGTCGAATTCCGTCAACGAAAGCCCGGCAAGAACATGATTGATCAAGTCCGGACCATGCTCGACCATGACCTTGAGGAGGTCTCTCTCAGCCGGAGGCAACGATGTTGATTCTGCCCGGGTCTCAGGTTCCATGGCACCAGTCTTCCCTTCCTCTCCTTTTTTCTCCGGTGATGTTCGTCTCGTAGTTCCGAGCTGATGCTCTAACTCTCTGAACAACACGCTCTCATAAATGCCGTAACGGTCTGAAAGATGCTTGATGTAGAGGTTCCGTTTCAACTCGTCCTGCATGGTTGCAATGGTCTGCACGATCGAGCGGATAGTCCTGGTCTGGCCTTCGGGCGTCTTAAGAAGTCCAGCCGCCTGGAACTGCTCGACTTTGAAATCAAGGAAGCTCATCGCGCTCTCCAACAGTGCACGGAACGCCTGCGGTCCTTCTTTTCGTACGAAGGAATCCGGGTCTTCTCCCTGCGGAAGCTTCACAACCCTCACATCAAGCCCCTGCCCGATGATGAGATCAACTCCGCGCATCATAGCCTTCGAGCCTGCCGAATCCGCATCATAGACCAGGAACACATTCTGCGAATACCGGCTGATGAGCCTGATCTGGTCATCTGTCAGAGCGGTGCCACTGCTTGCAACTACATTTTCGATTCCAGACTGAAAGAGGGAGATCAGGTCAGCATATCCTTCGACGATCACCACCGACTCTGCGGCGCGGATCGCTTCCTTTGCGTAGTAGAGCCCGTAGAGGACGCGGCTCTTTTCATAGATCGGGGTTTCAGGGGAATTGATGTACTTTCCAAGAGTGTCGTCCTCACGCAGCTTGCGCGCACCGAAGCCGATTGTCCTTCCTGAGGTGGAGAGAATAGGGAACATTGCGCGGCCGCGAAATCTGTCATAGAAACCGCTCTCATCATCGCGCCTGACGACAAGGCCAGCCTTATCCAGGGTTGGGGGGTCGGTTCCTTCCTGTTTCGCATGGCGGATGAGGTCATCCCATGAGTTCAGGGAGCAACCCAGCCCGAACTTCTTAATAGTCTCGTCGTTGAACCCTCGCTTATGAAAATAATCCAGAGCAAGCTTTCCTTCGGGGGATCGATAAAGATTTTCTGCGAAATGCATACCTGCACGCCGGCAGGCATTGTACAATGGCTCATGAACCGAGGGGGCTGCGTTTGCTTTCTCTTCAGGGAGGGTTATCCCCGCACGGGCTGCAAGCGTTCTGACAGCCTCCGGAAAGGGGACCTTTTCCAGCTGCATGATAAAAGTGAAGACATTCCCGCCAATACCGCACCCGAAGCAATGGAACATTTGCTTCTCGGGACTGACATTGAACGAAGGGGTTTTTTCGGTGTGGAAGGGACAAAGACCCAGGTAGTTCTTGCCGCGTTTCTTCAACCGGACAGAAGTCGAAATAACATCGACAATATCCGAAGCAAGACGCACATCATCGATTGTGGAGTCTGAGATTCGCATGGCGGGAAGTGTGAATGGAATCTAGGAATTTTGTGTGTGAGAGGCAATGTTCGGGGTAATACAAACTTCATCAATCTGCGTTCCCTGTTCGATGTTCGATGTTCACAGGGCCCTATCGCTTTGTACAATGCGGTTGTGCGAGGTGAATATCGATTGATGAACCAGGATTTAGGATTTTAGAAGTGGTGGCTATCCCCTTGGCGTCATGGCGCCTTGGCGGTTCAAAATGAACCAAAATCGAAAGAGCCGTCCGGATTGCTCCGCACGGCTCTTCGTTGCAACCGATTGAACCTGTTTTATACCTGTTCTTTATCCGGCTTGTACTGCTTCTTCGATCGCGCCTTTTTCTTGCGGTGAATCTTCTTCTCTGCCGGTCCGGTTTCCGGGTCGTGAACCGGCTCAACGTCGGGGTAGGTATAAATGTCGTACTTGTAGTTCCTCATGATAACCTGGTTGCCGTTCCTTCCCAGGACATACTGCGGGAGCAGGGGGATCTTCCCTCCTCCTCCGGGGGCGTCAATCACAAAGTGCGGAATGGCAAGACCGGATGTATGTCCGCGCAACTTGTCCATGATATCGAGACCGACCGAGACCGGGGTTCTGAAATGGTTGGCTCCCTTGGTGATATCGGCCTGGTACAGGTAATATGGTCGCACGCGCATAGTCAGGAGCTTCCGCATCAGCTCCAGCATCACGTCGGGATTGTCGTTGATGCCTTTCATGAGCACAGCCTGGTTACCCACGGGGATACCTGCGTCGGCAAGCATCCCGCATGCCGTTTTTGCCTCGGGCGTGCATTCCCATGGATGGTTGAAGTGCGTGTTCACGTAGATCGGGTGA
>DAIPLH010000419.1:0-2936 GCA_036769325.1 Bacteroidota bacterium | reverse complement strand
CTAGACCGCCACCTAATCGTGGCCATATAGGGTACACGTCACAACACACCACTCGCGAGAAGGACTCCCTTCCCGCCCATCGTCTTTCAGATGTACTGCCCGGGACTCCAATGCCCTGAAATGGCGTCCCGGGATCAGCAATGCGGAGTTTAGGCAGGAACCGCCTGGGATGTGGACTGCATGAGAATGTTATCGATATCCGACCCGTCGAGCACTTCTTTCTCCAAAAGTGCTTCCGCCAAACGCTTCAGACTGGCCATGTTTTCTGTAAGCAAGCGCTTTGCCCGCTCATAGTTTTCTGTCACAAGCCGCTTGACTTCCTGGTCGATCTCCATGGCTATTGATTCGCTGAAGTCGCGCTGACTCCCGAGCTCTCGCCCAAGAAAAACCTGTTCGTTTTGTTTGCCGAATGTCAGGGGGCCCATCTTTTCGCTCATGCCCCATTCACAGACCATCTTCCTCGCGAGATCCGTTGCCCGCTCGAGATCATTCCCCGCTCCTGTCGTCATCTCCTTCAAAACCAACTCTTCTGCAACACGCCCTCCCATGAGGATAGCGAGCTGGTTGTACAAATAACCCTTCGAATAGCCGTGCCGGTCATCGATGGGGAGCTGCATCGTCACGCCCAAGGCACGGCCCCGAGGAATAATGGTTACTTTGTGGACAGGATCCGTTCCAGGGATCAGCTTGGCAATCAGCGCATGCCCCGCTTCATGATAGGCCGTCGTCCGCTTCTCCTCGTCGCTCAAGATCAGACTCTTCCGTTCAGCCCCCATCAGCACTTTGTCTTTGGCCATCTCGAAGTCGACGACTTCCACTTCCTTCTTGTTGAGTCGCGCGGCCCAGAGTGCTGCTTCGTTGACCAAGTTTTCCAGGTCGGCCCCTGAAAATCCCGGCGTGCCGCGCGCGATTTTTTCCAGTTCCACGTTCGTCGCGATCGGAACTTTCTTCGTGTGCACCTTTAGAATTTCAGTACGGCCACGCAAGTCCGGTCGATTAACCACGACTTGCCGATCAAACCGGCCCGGTCTGAGCAAGGCTGGGTCGAGGACATCCGGCCGGTTGGTCGCTGCGACCAGGATCACACCTTCTGTCGTATCAAATCCATCCATCTCGACGAGCAATTGATTGAGTGTCTGTTCACGTTCGTCATGACCTCCGCCCAACCCTGCTCCACGAAGCCGACCAACGGCATCGATTTCGTCGATAAAGATAATGCAGGGAGCATGTTTTTTCCCCTGCTCGAAGAGATCGCGAACACGGGACGCTCCGACGCCGACAAACATTTCCACGAAGTCCGAACCGCTGATGCTGAAGAACGGCACACTGGCTTCACCGGCAATGGCCTTGGCCAGCAGCGTCTTCCCTGTACCGGGAGGACCGACGATCAAGACACCCTTGGGAATGCGGCCGCCGAGCTTTTGGAACTTGCGCGGATCCTTGAGAAATTCGATGATCTCGAGCACTTCGTCCTTGGCTTCATCGACACCTGCAACGTCGGAGAACATCACCTTCTTCCGCTCTTCCGTCAGCAGACGAGCGCGGCTCTTCCCGAATGAGAGAGCCTTATTGCCCCCCATCTGCATTTGCCGCATCAAGAAGAACCACAACCCCAGGAACAGCACAAACGGCCCCCAGGTCACAAGAAACGTAATGTACCAAGGGCTTTCATCCGGTGGCTTCGCCTCAATCTGCACGCCCCGATCCCGCAAGACCTGCACCAATTCAGGATATTCTACCGAGTAGGTTCGAATACGAGTCTTGTCTTTCAGGACGGCGCTGATGTGGCTGGATTTGATGATGACCCGCTCGACCTCTCCCTTGTCGAGTTTGGTCATGAACTCACTAAAAATCACATCTTCTTCAGGCTCATGATGCGGCACGCTGAACAGGTTAAACAGCAAAATCATGAAGAGGCCGACGACGACCCAGAAAAGAATATTCTTTGTCCTGGAATTCATCCAGATCTCCTTGTGGATGGCACGCTCAACCGTTCAGAAAAACCACGACCATGTGTGATGTTACCACACGCGCATTCATACTGACAACCGTGTGACCAAACCCTTACTCTTGATCTCCCTCCATATCCAAGACAGCCAGATAAGGAAGGTTCCGGTACTTCTGCTGATAGTCGAGCCCATACCCGACCACATACTTATTCGGAATCTTGAACCCCACATAGTCGATGGCGACATTGATGGTCCGACGATCTGGCTTACTCAGCAAGGTGCAGACTTTAATCGACCGGGGCTTCTTTTTCGCCAAGGTCCTGACCAAGTATTGGGCCGTCAGACCGGAATCGACGATGTCTTCCACCAGCAAGACGTCTTTACCTTTGATGTCCTCGGTCAGCTCGGTCACCATTTTAACCTTGCCGGATGTTTTTGCCCGAGACCCGTCACTCCTCACCATAAGAAAGTCCACCCGCATGGGAATTCTGATTGCGCGAGCCAAATCGGCATAGAAGGCATAGGCTCCCTTCAACACCCCCACCAAGACGAAATCCTTCCCTGTATAATCGGTTGTGATCTGTTTGCCCAGCTCACGAATTCGGGCACGCATTTGTTCCTGCGTCACGATCGGCCGACCGAAGATCCGTTCCATACTCCTTTACTCCTTCTCTGACGTCCGGTTGCTGACCGAGACAACTAAACAACGTGTCGTCCCACCACGAACGACAAAGCGCTCATCCTGCCGCATTCCCACCACCCAGAGAATTCCCTCTGGCGCCACCAATAATGGAACCTTCCCACGTTCCTGTCGAGCAACCTTCCTATCGGTAAAGAAGTCTTGCAGCTTCTTGCTCTTCCCCTTCATCCCATGGGGAGAGAATCGATCGCCGGCTTGCCAAGCCCGAACCAACAAGGGCTCCGAGACCCGGTCAGCATCGAACGATACGAGTCCTTGAGAAGGAGCCCTGCCCATCTCCTCGGTAG
>DAIPLH010000418.1:0-2938 GCA_036769325.1 Bacteroidota bacterium | reverse complement strand
CATTTGGACAAGTCCGCCCGTAAAATCTCCGGGGAGGTCTGGTGTAGCGGTCTTCGTGATGATGGTATTTTCAAGCAGGTTTGCCGGAACCATATCGAAGGAGAAGCTTTTCTTGTCCGTATCTGTATCGGTCGTAGTGACCGAAACACCATTCAGCATGGTCGTGTTGTAGCGATCCGTGACTCCCCGGACGAAAACAAATTTGTTATCTACAATATTGACTCCAGTAACGCGTTTCAGCGCGTCTCCAGAGGTGGCGTCAGGTGACTGCTTGACGCCCTCCGCGCTGAAACCGTCACTGATAGTCGCCGAGCGTTTCCTCTCCGAGAGGAGTGCAGCATCCGTTGCAAGGACGCGTTCAGCGGTCACGACGACCTCCTCGGCTTCATAGGTCTCCGGCAGAAGCGCCACGTCAAGCTTGAACAGCTCATCCTGCTTTACCTGAACACCGGTGACAACCTTTGACGCGTAACCGACAAACGAGATCCTGAGATCGTACGTTCCAAGAGGCACATCACGAACAATGTACTTCCCATCCAGGTCCGTCGAAGCACCAAGTCGTGTGCCCACAAGCAGAACGTTGACACCGATCAGCGATTCTCCCGTCCCTTCGTCGGCGATTGATCCATGGATCTGGCCTGTTTGAGACCACGATGTCGATGAAAGGAGGAGACTCAGTGAGAACAACAAGACATTTCGTAAAGTGAAAATCATTTGGTTTCAACTCCAGGTATTTGTTTTGCCCGTTGCTTGTTTACGTTGCTGTAATCTTTCCTTGTCATTGCAAACAGATCAGAGCCGCAAAACAGAGCATGTGAAACAGGATCAGGCAGGGGACAAAAAATGTTCTCGCGGATCAAGTTATGAAATCGCCGATGTGGTCGTGTTAAATCTGTTTTAAGAAATCATGAACTTTCTGTAATCTTCAACACATCAACAGTCTACTTTTCAACATCGTGTGAGTAAATTGTGGATACTCTTTTTCGCCGGTGGTTTTTAACCGCAAAGCACGCCAAGAAAAGCGATTTCCTAACCACGGCCACTGAGAAGATGGGTAACTGAATCTTTCGTTGCGACCTTTGCGAACGGCTTCGCGTCTTTGCCCGGCCTCCGGCCGAGGCCTCGTCTCGAGACGGGCGTTTAAATACCTCGAACTACCAATCTTTTTTCAAATGCCTGCTTTACGGGCGGAGCGCAACCCCCCACGCCCCGCCCGCAAGAATGAGCAGTTACTTCAAAAGAATCATCCTTCTCGTCTGAGAGCTTCCATTCGCGGTGATGCGGTACATGTAAATGCCGGAAGGCAGAGACTCACCGGAGAACGTTGTTTCATAATTCCCCGCGGGGAGGACTTCGTTCACGAGCGTGGCAACTTCCTCACCAAGGAGATTATACACGGCAAGAACAACCTGACCTGTACCAACAACGGAGAACTGTATCCTCGTTGAGGGATTGAACGGGTTTGGATAGTTCTGCTGGAGCATGAATGAGCCGGGGAGCGGATTCCCGACACTCTTCACGCCGGTGGTATAGTCGGCGTTCTGTGGATCGAAGTTTGTCCATGCAGCCGTCCATTGTTGCTCCATCGTCAGCGCAGGATCAAACGCACCACGATAGCCGGTCACCGTGAAGTATCCACCAGCGAGGGCGTTCAGATTTGTAAACTCCGTTCCTGCGGTTGCCGGCTCGGAACCGACGCCCGGCCTCGGATCGGGATTACTGAGGTCGCTCATATCGACCAGTCCTATCGTACTCGGAAGCCGGTCGGTACTGCCGAGATTTCCCCAGCCGCCGCTGTTGTACCACGTCAGCAGGTCAAACCCCGGAGGTATCGTACCTGACGTGTGCAGGGTGTTCAGCGTACCATCTTCCTGGAGACTGATGTTTCTTCCCTGAAGAATATCACCCTGAGCAGCCAGCATGGTGAATTCATCCCGCATGGAATAGCCGCCCTGATAACCCATGACAACCGAATTGTAAATGCTCAACTCCGTTCCGCGGCGAGCGACCACACCGTATTCGAACACCTGTGGAGTTCCGGGAATGATGTGAGCGTCAGTTCTCCGGGGACCAACCTCGGTCACATTGGAGAACCGCGGAAGGGTGCGCGGCTCAGTCACTGAAGCCGTCCCTTCATTGTCGCTCTCAAAGCCGTTGGATTGGCCTACGCCGCTCAGTTCGCTGTAGTTCGGGTCTCTGAGTCCGAACAGAAACTGCAACCTTCCCTGAAATCCGAAATCCGTATCCCAGTCATCATCCGTGCCGCCAAGGGCGACAAGATTGTTGCAATCCACCGTTCCGCCAAACCATTCGAATGAATCATCAAACGAATAGCTTACCTGTACATGGTCAATCTGGGTGCCCCGGCCAACTCCGCCACAGGTCAGTCCATTGACTTCATTGTTAGGCTGGAAGCGATACCCTGGGAACTCGATCCTGACATAGCTGAAGACACCGCTGTCGTCGTCGGGGTCTCCTGCGCCTATCGCGCCGCCTCCGTATGTTCCTGGAATAATCCCTCCCTCGATCAGCGGGTTCGCCTGGTTTGTAGGTGCTGAGCCAAGTATGACAACCCCTCCCCAATCACCAGGTTCCCGGCTGCCGGGTTCCTTCATGCTCGTGAAGACAACCGGTTCGGAGACCGTGCCTTCTGCAAAGATTTGTGAGCCCCGGGCCACCACAAGCGTTGCCGCTGTGTCGCCTTTGATGATCGTACCTGCCTCAATCGTCAGTGCTCTCGTTGAATCCACCACATACAAGCCGGTGAGCAGGTAGGTCGTATCGCTGGAGAGCGTGCGATCAAAATTCTGATGATAGATGGTTCGACCGGAACCTAATCCTGGCCCGATCACGACTTCTGGTTGTGCTCCGGCAAGCGAAGAAAGCATGACGCCTGCAACTGTGAACAGAATCCTTCTCCTCATGTGAACATCCTCCT
>DAIPLH010000068.1:0-10511 GCA_036769325.1 Bacteroidota bacterium | reverse complement strand
GACACCACCGGTCAACTGGTCGAAGAATTTTCCATTCCGGGAGTGATTGGACTGTCGGATCTCGCTTTTGACGGGACCTACATGTATGGCGGAGACGGGGGGACCGATAACATCATTTATCAAATGGACTTCACCACCCAAAGGATTGTTTCGACGATCCCCCTTGTTCAGTACTCCGTCAGAAGTATTGCCTATGATCCGGGAGCGGATGGTTTTTGGGTCGGGGACCTTGACACTCCTTTGAACCTCTTCTCACGGAGCGGGACTCTTCTCAATACGATCTTTCTTTCAGGTCTGGTGTCGGTGCAAGGAACCGCATACGACGACTGGACAAGCGGCGGACCATACCTGTGGGCATTTGACGGGGCTGTGGGAACTCCGCAAGTAATCCATCAGATTCATATTCCCTCACAGTCACAGACAGGGTTCTCACACAACGTCGGTGCGGATTTTCCGAATGTTTCCAATCAAGCGGCGGGTGGGTTGTTCACTGCAGAGGGAATAGTCCCGGGGACGGCATCGATAGGTGGTGTGCTGCAGGGGACTCCGGATATGCTCTTTGTCTACGAGTTGGCGACTCTCCCTCCACAGCCCCCGATACTGAGATTGCCCGCGGACGGAGCCACGAACCAGCCGACGATGGTGACACTGGACTGGGATACATCGCCGGGAGCGACATCATACCAGGTTCAGGTATCGACGGTTCCGTCATTCACGATGATCATCGAAGACACCAGCGGTCTGACAGGTGATTCGTACGTAGTGAGCGGTCTGGTCAACAACACGCAGTATTGGTGGAGGGTGAGAGCAACGAATATCAGCGGGACGAGCGATTGGTCAACGGTCTGGAGTTTCACGACAATAGTAGCAGTTCCACCGCCGCCGATACTTAGATTTCCCGGGAACGGAGCGGGGAACCAGCTGATACCGGTGACCCTGGACTGGGACGCATCACCGGGGGCGACATCGTACCAGGTTCAGGTATCGACGGATTCAGCATTCGTGCAGATCATCGAAGACACCAGCGGGCTGACGGGCGATTCGTACGCGGTAAGCGGTCTGGCCAACAACAAACAGTACTGGTGGAGGGTGAGTGCGACGAATATCGGCGGAACGAGCAACTGGTCAACGGTCTGGAGCTTCACGACCGTAGTAGCAGCCCCACCGCCGCCGGCATTGGTATCACCGCCAAACGGAGCGACGAATCAACTGGTACTGGTGACGCTGGACTGGGATGCATCACCGGGAGGGACATCGTATCAGGTTCAGGTATCGACGGATTCGTCATTCACAATGATCCTCGAAGACACCAGCGGTCTGACAGGTGATTCGTACGCGGTGAGCGGTCTGGCCAACGACACGCAGTACTGGTGGAGGGTGAGAGCGACGAATATAGGCGGGACGAGCAACTGGTCAACGGTCTGGAGCTTCACGACGATCGTGGCGGCTCCGCCACCACCAGCACTGGTATCACCGCCGAACGGAGCGACGAACCAGCTGGCACCGGTAACCCTGGATTGGGATGCATCGCCTGGAGCGACATCGTATCAGGTTCAGGTAGCAACGGATTCTTCTTTCACAATGATCTGGGAAGACGTAAGGGGGTTGACAGGTGATTCGTACACGCTGAGTGGTGTGGCAAGCACTACGCAATACTGGTGGAGGGTTAACGCGACGAATTTTGGCGGAATGAGCAACTGGTCGACTGTCTGGAGCTTTTCAACGGGGGTTGTTCTCGATGTCCCGATGCCCGACACGACCGAAGCCGGCGTATCAACGGAAGTGCTCCTGGTGCTTCCCCCGGGAACACAGACCGTTGCAGAGTCGTTGTTTTATCGGAGGGCTGGAGAGATCGCGTACGGATCAACTGCTATGACCAGAAATGCGGACAGCATCCTTGGAGTTGTTCCCGGCGAGTTTGTGACCCTGCGCGGAGTTGAGTTCTATCTCAAGGTCACAATAGCCGGAGGACAAGAGATCTTTCTCAATTCAGTTGGCGACCCGGGCGTCATCAGAGTCACGATAGGAACAATTGCATCCCCGCTCGTGTATGCGAGAACGTCATACAAGATGGTTTCTGTTCCGCTGAACCTGGACGCTCCAGGATTGGCAAGCGTCTTGAGCGACGATTTTGGTCAGTATGATACTCGCAGGTGGAGAGTGTATCGCTGGGAAGGCGGTTTATATCACGAGTATGCTGACATCGATTCTTCGTTTTCACCCGGGACCTCCTTCTGGCTCATCTCCCACGAGGGGAAGGGGTTTGATGTTGACGGAGGTCTTTCTGTGAACTCTGACATGCCGTTTGGCATCACTCTCCAGACAGGGTGGAACCAGATCGCGAATCCGTTCGCATTCAGAACCATGTGGGATACGACGAACCTTCCAGCGATTTCGCTCCCCGTAAGGTTCAATGGGATCGAGTACGAGCTACCGTCATCCGTGCTTGAACCCTGGGAAGGCTATTTTGTCGAAAACACGGGCACCGTTCCAATGACAGTGCTTGTTCAGCCCAGGGAGGTTCTGCTCGCCCGGACGCAGGGGGCGCCGAAGGAAGCATCTGACTATGAGCTCCGGTTCTCCACGCGGCTGGAAGGATCGGAACAGGCGGATACCTACAATTATCTCGGGATTCTCCACAACGCAACGACGGGATGGGACCCACGGGACTATCCTGAGCCACCGCCGATTGAAGACCGTCTTCGGTTATCAATTGTTGATGGGGACAGGCGATTCATGCGGAACACGAAGTCGCCAACAGAGGAGGGGCACTATTGGGACATGACACTGACCAGTCCTGAGATTGGACAGGTTTCGTTTGAAATGAGTCATGACGGTAACCTTCCCGATGGATTTTCCGTCTTTGTCTTGGATCAGGATCGGTTTCGAATGATTCCGATCCAGGAGGATTTCTTTGTGATTGGCATTGAACAGTCCGGAGAAGCTCATAATCTTCGAGTGATTCTCGGAACCACTGACTTTGCGGAAAAAAACAGTGGAGGGATTCCCCTGATTCCCCTTGAATATCGACTTGAACAGAATTTTCCAAATCCCTTCAATCCCCAAACAACAATCCGGTATCAGTTGAGTGAGAGGACTGACGTGAATATAGAGATCTTCGACATTGTCGGCCAGCGTGTAAGAGTACTGGTACATGAAGAACAGGCGACGGGGTCCTATTCGGTGATTTGGACGGGTCAAAACGATGCCGGTAATCAGGTGGGAAGTGGGGTGTACTTCTATAGACTCAGAGCTACAGATTTCACATCCACGAGGAAGCTTCTACTCCTACGGTAAGTGACCGCGGTGAGATGCGTAGTCCGCTGTAGCCAGGCGCGACGTGATTCCCAGGTTACTCAGCCGTGTTGTTCTTGATACATATCATATCCGGAAAAATCACTATGAAAATCTGCCCTGCCGTCATCTCTGGATTCATCATTCTTCTTTCTACAAGCAGTTCTCTCGCAAACGAGAGGCTTATCTCGCTTCTGGAAACAAGGGGGAGCGAAATAGTGAAGGAAGCGCGGGCCGCAGGGAGCGATGGAAAAAGCGTTTATGCACGGTTTGTTGCCCTTGTCAGTGAAGAACTCACAAAGGCTGGAGATCAGCCTCTTGCAACAAGTCTCAAGGATGCAATCACCAACCCGTCAGGGTCAACACTACCCCGCACCGAGTTTGCCTGGATTACACACACGTTTGCCCGTGAGTTCTATAAGGACGATATCATCCGGGAGACGGCCGGTCTGATCAGGTTCAAGACGTTTGCGACCGATGTTCCGAACCGCCAGAATCCGGAATTCATCCGGCAGAAGGAGTATCTGCATTCTCTTGCAGAAAAACTCGGGTTGAATTTTAACGATATCGATGGATACGTCCAGGAGATCTGGATCGGCGATGCTGGTGAGTCATTCGGGATCATGTCTCACTCTGATGTCCAGCCTGTTGTCCCGGAGGAGTGGTCTCATGATCCATGGAGTGGGGATGTTATCGACGGAAAGATCTGGGGGCGTGGGTCCGTGGATGACAAAGGGCCGATTGTTGCTGTGATGTACGGTATGCGGGCCATTCTCGACAGTGGACTCCCCTTAAGGAAGAAAATTATCCTCCTGGTTGGCACGGACGAAGAATCTGCGAACGAAGACGTTGCGGCTTACCTCAAGGCAAAGAAACCTCCCGACGAGATGATTGTCGTTGATTCAAACTACCCGGTGATTTGTGCCGAAAAGGCGTGGTGCGGCATCTGGCTTCGGATCCCGAGAGGAGCAGGGAAGCCCGGGAACAAGGGATTCCTCGTGACCTCACTTCGTGCCGGCTTTTCACCCTCGATTGTGCCGGAGCGGGCCGTTGCGAAAGTCATCCCCCGTGGCATGGCAACAGCAGAGGCAACTGGAATCGTTGAAATGAAATCCCGGGCGTTCATGGAGACACGTAAGGGCGCCCGGATCGAAGTCGCCGTCGCCGGCGACACAGTGCTCATCACCGCGTGGGGAAAATCTGTCCATAGTGCTGCGCCGGAGCAAGGGCACAATGCACTGATTGATTTGCTGGTGTTTCTTGACCGGGATCTGGGGGTCATGCTGAACGACTATGGACTGATGGCAAGATTTGCAGCCCGGTACATTGGCTTCGAACTGAATGGCGAAAGCCTCGGCATCGCGCACAGGGATCAGTTCATGGGGGAAGTGACAGTTGCTGGCAACATGTTTCAGGAATCAGATACGACCCTGACATTCATGTTTAACTTCAGGTTGCCGCGGGGAATCGATCTCGCACGGATGGAGAAGACCCTCGATCAGCATTTTGCTGAATTCGGAAAGGAGCACGGCTTCACGTTCTCAGACACGCGGTATCTGAATGAAGCCCACTATTTTGATCCGGAAAGCCCGTTGGTGCAGAAACTGCTCAGGATCTACAATTCCGTAACGCATGAGGCGCGCAAACCGGAATCCATCGGAGGCGGAACGTACGCAAGGCGTTTGCCCAATGCAGTTGTCTTCGGGCCGGCTCTTCCGGAAGAAGAGTACCTCGGCCATCAGCCCAACGAGTATTTTCTCATCAGCACGCTCATGAAGAATGTGGAGATCCTTACCCACACCATGGTAGAGTTCGGACTGTGAGGGTTCAGTCCAACAGGTGATCAGCAATAGCGGGAGTTGATTTTCACAATGCGGAGGTTGGGGAATCTTTAAGGGGTCGAAAAGCAACAACGCATGCGAGAACCGGGACTAAATTGGTGGTGGGAATGTTCTTCCTCGCCTCCGCCAAATTCCTTCAGACCTTCTCACTGGCGTGGTACGAACATTCCCACCGTATTCCCCCGGAAATAATCAGAGTGTTTCGCTAGGGATCGTCTCTCCTATCCTCCTGGTCCGAGAGAGACAGCGAATGGTTGGTCAACCTGCGGACCTGGATGCGCGTCTTTCCCAGAGCCTGCTGAAGGCGTTCCAGAAGTTCCTCTTCTTTCCCCGCCCGGTCAACATCCTCATCAAACATGAATCGCCCGCCTTCCCACAGCATTCGATCGTTCAATCCATTAGTTTCCATTAAGGTGCCTCTCATCCGTTTGGATAGATCCGGAATCAAGCTCTCTCCGTCTTCATCGCCTGGGGAAACAGGATCTCACAAAGATTTCGCGCGGTAGTGTAGATCCATTCGCGGACCTCATTGTTCCAGTCGGGATCAAACGATGATGCCCTGCAACAAACTTGATTGAAGATTTTCTCAAGGACGGAATCTGCCTCTTCGTCGGAAACGTTTGACCGGAGCAGG
This sequence comes from Bacteroidota bacterium, assembly GCA_036769325.1. Classification (GTDB taxonomy): domain Bacteria; phylum Bacteroidota; class Ignavibacteria; order UBA10030; family UBA6906; genus DAIPLH01. The sequence continues at coordinate 4,742 of DAIPLH010000068.1, read as the reverse complement.
TAAGCACGGAGTCCGGGTGCATACCGCCGGCTCAGCTCCTGCACGGCGTTCTTATTACGCATCTGGACCTCGAGGAAAAGCTCCCGGTCCGATACTATTGTATCCGGCCCGATATGGGCTTGACTCGTCGGGGTGGACTGTACTGTGGACAAACGAGGCATAGAAACTTTGGTCCGTAATTAGGGTTTGAAACAACCCCATGATATTCTTGTCACGGGGAAGATACAATCGGGAATATGACGGAAAATGAAAAGGGGAAAGGTAGAGAAAAGACACTAGGTCATCCCACAGAGGGGGTCCATCTCGCCCAGCCAGGGCAGCAAGATAAACCTCGCCCTACGCAGGGTTGCTCCCAATCACAATGGCGGGTGAAGCGTTGTGCCTTTTCACCTCTGCCGCTTGTCTTCCACGGGACAATCGCCTACATTAGAGCAACCTCTCCAACCTGATTTCCCACAGACATTCTCAAATTGCTTAAGGGGGCACTATGATTTCAGCGCTACAAACGAGAATCCTGATAGTTGTCCTCACCATAGTTCTCATGACTCCTTCTTATGCTGCCGGACAGACGGAAAAGCAAAGAGCAAAACAGGAGTCTCACAGGGAAGTTCCGAACGATCCGTACGTCGAATCCCCGCGTGACGCAATGGGCACATCTCCTTCATACCGGTTCTTAGCGCCTGGTATTGTCACTACCCAGGTGAACGTCAACGGTTCAGGCCAGAACATCGTGGGCGATGCGGCAAACGAACCATCAATCGCTTTGAATCCATTGGATCCGAATTTCATCTCAATCGGCTGGCGGCAGTTCAATACGATTGCCAGCGATTTCCGTCAGGCCGGTTATGGTTTTACCACCGACGGCGGTTCCTCATGGACTTTTCCCGGAGTCCTTGAGCCGGGGGTGTTTCGATCAGACCCGGTTCTCGATTACGATGCGAGTGGCAACATCTATTACAATAGCCTGACCCTCACCGGTGGTTCGAACTACACATGCGATGTTTTCAAATCGACGACGGGCGGTTCAACATGGGATGGCGGCGTGGATGCGCGGGGGGGTGACAAGCAGTGGATGACCATAGATAAGACCGGCGGGGTAGGAGCTGGTAACGTCTACGCCTACTGGACCTCCTTCTATAGTAGCTGCTCTCCTGGGTATTTCACCAGGTCCACCAACAGTGGAGCGAGCTTTCAATCATGCATCACGGTGTCGGGAGGTCCGTACTGGGGGACTCTGGACGTGGGCCCTGATGGCGAGCTGTACGTTGCAGGCGAAGGCTTTGTTGTTGCAAAGTCGACCAATGCACAGAACGACGGGCAGGCGATTGTCTGGGACTTCAATCGAAACGTCTCGCTGGGCGGCTTCCTTTCCTATGGTGAAGGACCGAACCCCGATGGACTTCTCGGTCAGGCATGGATTGCTGTCGATCGCTCAAACGGCCCGACACGGGGGTATGTCTACCTGCTTGCATCTGTTGACCGATCAGGGCAAGACCCGGTCGATGTGATGTTCTCGCGCAGCACTGACGGAGGCAACTCATGGAGTACCGCCGTGAGAATCAACAACGATGCCGGCAACAACTATCAGTGGTTTGGCACAATGTCGGTCGCGCCAAACGGCCGCATCGACGTTGTCTGGCTTGATACGCGAAATGATCCGGGAGGATTTGACTCCGAGCTCTTCTATTCATACTCCACGGACGGAGGTATTTCATGGTCGGGAAATGATCAAATGAGTGAATCGTTTGATCCGCACGTCGGTTGGCCGATTCAACAAAAGATGGGCGATTACTTTGATATGATTTCAGATGATGGCGGCGCCCATCTCGCGTGGGCAGGCACATTCAACGGTGAACAGGACGTTTACTATTCATACATCACACCTGAGGCATTGACCGGCATTCCGTGCGAGGATATTTTCTTTTTTAACGCAAAGTGCAATGCAACCGGTGCGGCACAGGCGATGGTGAAACTGTCAGGAGACTATTCAGGGCAGACCGTTACCTTTGACCTCGACGGCAGCCCGCAGGTTGCCACACTCATGAGCAACGGAACAAACACCATCGGTAAGATGACCGTTCCGCATGCCGGCATGGGGGATCACACCGTTACACTGACGGACCCATCCGGCTGCTTCTCGCCCGTCATGATCAACTGCCAGGTCGATGCCGCGCCGGATCCCGAGTGGGACGCACTCTGGGCGGAGTATGAAGTCCTGGAGCAGGAGCAAAAGAGCATCCAACAGGGAACGAGGATTTTAGGGAACTACCCGAATCCGTTCAATCCTACCACCACGATACGATATACCTTGAGCGGCGAATCACGGGTGACGCTCAACGTGTACAACATGCTCGGTCAGGTTGTGACGACTCTCGTTGACGCTCAACAGGGCTCAGGTTATCACGAAGCAGTGTGGGATGGAAGGAACAACAGCGGAGCATCAGTCTCCACCGGGATGTATATCTACCGGCTGACAGCGGGTGATTTCTCCGAAACCCGAAGGATCCTTCTCGCAAAGTAGATCCCGATAGACGCGATTTCACAAAAAGCCCCGATGACGAATCGGGGCTTTTTTTGTGCAGACACATCGCCAGAGGCATGAGATCCCTATAAAGGACCAAACCCCCGAACAAAAAAAAGCCGCCCGAAGGCGGCCTTTTGCTTTGAACGAGTGTCTGCTGCTTACTTCGAGAGAATCATTCTGGCCGATTTCACAACATCGCCGGTGACCAGACGATACATGTAAACTCCGCTCGAAACTGTGTTACCTGATGCATTGCGGCCGTTCCATGTTGCAGAATGGTATCCTGCGCTCTGATATCCGTCGACCAGTGTAACAACTTCCTGACCGAGAGTGTTATAGATCTTCAGACTGACAAGACCATCAGTGGGAATTCCGTAAGTAATGGTTGTCGAAGGATTGAACGGGTTAGGATAGTTGCCGTCCAGGCTTGCTTCGACCGGAGTTACGATGGTCAGATCTTCCGACCAGAAATCCTCATCTTCCAGGAAGTTATCAGCAAGCGTGCAAGTGGCCGAAACTGGGTTCAGGCAATCGGGATCGGTGATTTCCGCTGTGTGTGTGCCTGCTCCATAGCCCGTGAGAGTCAGGGCTGCAGTCTGGGCGACGATGGTCGCAGTGTAAACATTTGAACCATCGACGGTAATCTCAATGGTTTCTCCGTTATGTACGGTTGAGGTCATGGTCACGCGGACCCTGAGCCGCGAATTCGTGGCGCATTGGACCTTGATATTGCGGAAATCTGCACAGGGGATTCCACCGGTACCTCCATCGATCAGGCTGGGGCGGTAGAGTGCCATCTGCGCATCCATGCGCACTGACTGGCCTGCTGTGAAATGGTTCATGCAGTCGTCGTCTGTGTAATCCATGAAGTTATAGATCGGGTCGTTGCCCGTTGATGTACAGGTGTTCCTTCCTGCCGGGCATCCGAACGCCGGTGATGCTTCAGCAGGTGTATCCGAAACGAGGTCTCCGCTTCCGGAGCAACCACCCTGGAACGTGTGATACAACCCGGCATAGTGTCCGACCTCGTGAGTTCCGGTATCCCCTTCGTCGTAAGGGAATGCTGATCCACCCGGTAGTGACGAGTAGAGGCAGACGACTCCATGCCAGAAGCTTGACTCCGGGTATGACCACGGAAACACTGCCCAGCCAAGGAGCCCACCGCTCAGATTGCCCGTGTAGAAATTCAGCGTATGAGCCGGGTCAATTGCGAGAGCTGCCTTGAACTGCGACTCGCTCTGGCCGGAGGACCACGTCGTGTTGTTTGTCCGGTCGGTGCTCAGATGCGAGAACTGAAAATTGGTTGTTGCAAATGCACCATTGAGAACTGCCACCTGATCAGTGATCATCTGATCGGTCACATCGTACTGACCTGTGTTGCTCCGCATGATGTGGAACGCGACAGGGATCGTCGTGATTGCCTCGGGTGACGTGTTGCCCCTTTGGGCAAGCCACTGTTCGACCTGGGCCTGAACAAGGGCAATTTCCTCGTCTGTCGGAACCGGAGTTGCACAACGCTCTCCTGTGGTGAAAACCACTCTATCCTTCAGAACGATTTCGCCGGCAAGGGCTGGGACTGTGAACAACGAGACCAGGAGACAGGAAAGGAATAGCATCTTGAGAACTGAAACACTCCCGCGCATGTGTGACCTCCAGTTAGGATTGGTGGATTGGATACAACGATCTGCCAAGAGAGGAACTGTCCCCGCTTGATGTGAAATTCAGGTCTGTTGGAAACACAACCAAAGGCTCTTTGTCAGGTTGCAATTACGGGGGGTGAAATTGCATGACGCTTTGAATATACGACGAAATCCGTTGAGTTGTCAATATCCATACAGACATTCGTTACAAAATCAGTTCGGGGTCGATCCGATAATGCTGTGATGGGCATCAACGGGCCTTCTCCATCAGGGTCATCCCAAAAGTTCTCAAGGAGATGTTCTTATGGGCATTGCGTTCCTTCGTGTCTTTGCCCGGCCTCCGGCCGAGGCCCGCCTGACCGATCCGAAGAATCTCAGCGGAAAGGGACCGGAACCTCCGTCAGTCGGGCAGGCCTCGTCTCGAGACGGGCGGTTAAAAACACCGTCACAAAGTCACGAAGGCTCAAAGGGTCATAAGGATGTGATTGTTGGTCTTTGAGTCTTCGTCCGAAGGACCCCTTCCCGCTCCAAGGGAGTCCCTTTGGGAGGGACCCTTTGGGTTGGGGCGTTGGGATTCA
>DAIPLH010000417.1:0-2953 GCA_036769325.1 Bacteroidota bacterium | reverse complement strand
AACCAGCCTCCCATTGTTTGCCGGTTGGTGTAGACATAGAACTCATTGTCGGAACGCTCGAGGTCTTTGAGAGCTCCGTAGAGTGTCACCTCGACTTCATTCTCCTGCATCTCACCGAATTTGGTAGTGTAACGAATCCCCAATCGCCCCTTCTCTGTTATCCGCCTCAGATCCTGCGAGAGACCGATAGCGCTTGCCTGAAAGGGATCAGACTCGAACTCCTCCTTTGTGAGGGGACCGGGGAGTCGGACGAGTCCATTCACGTAGTTCCCGTAGACTCCAAGCGATGTTCTGTCAGTCAGGTAGGCCTCGTAGGCAAAGTTGACGAGATTCAGGTATTCCTGATTGTGTTGCCGATAGCCGTCAAGATTTGAGTAGTTGTACGTCAGGAACAGACGATTCTTGTCATCCTGTAAGCCAAGCTTGAGGCCCTGCTGGAGAAGGCCGTGGCTTCCGACCTGGGTTACCGTCCCGAAGTAGTTTTCGAGGAAATACTTGTCCAGCATGAAATTGATCACCCCTCCGGGAGCATTTGCATAGAGAGACGAGAGATTTCCTTTGGCAACCTCCACGCCCCCAAGTGAGCCGAAGTCGATTGCATCGAGGGCGGTCTCGCCATCCGGGTCAGATTCAGGAATTCCGTCAACGAGAATCCGAACGGCGCGGCTTCCCGAGTTGGAGCGTGTACCAAATCCACGCAGGGTAATCCGAAGGTCATGGTTCCCATAGAGAGACTGCAGGAACATTCCCGGCACATCGGTCAGCACATCCCTCGCGGAGATCTTCCTCCCGAACGAGAGCTCCTTCGGATCGACGGTGAAAACCGAATAGGGAAGATCAATGATGCGCTCCGCTGCCCGGGTCCCAATGGTGGTCACCCCTTTAAGTTCGTATACTTTTTCGGATTCACCCTCTTTCGAGGTCTCAACAGTATCCCCTTCTGCTTCCTGCCCTGCCGAATTACCGATGGTCACGAGTATGGCAGCACCCACGAACATGAACCGACGTATCCAAATAAGGCTGATGTGCACGCCATTCATTAACAACACTGCCTCTTTTATGGATAAGAAAGGTGGAATTTTAGAATAGGATATTGCCCGCTCAGTTGCAACATTAAGCTCACCAGAATGGAGCGTTCCTCAAAGTGAGCGACGGTCCCGGGATTTCGCAAAGAGCGAGATCTGTTCCCGGTTGAAATTGTCACGACATTAGTTTTCTTTAGAACCAGCCCCTCTTATGAAACAGACATTCGCATATCTCTTTCTCATCCTCTATTCCTACAATCTCGCGGGTTATATCCTGGTGTTCTCCGTGCGCCAGACCGTTGTTCGAAACGAGATCAGGAGTATGCTCAAAGAGTCTGCCCCGGAGTCAGATCTCATACTTCTCACATTTCACACATCCTCGCTGAAACAGGGAAAGTATCCGCTTCGGTGGATTGAAGATCACGAGTTTCGTTACGCCGGGGCGATGTATGACATCGTCCGCTCTCACTCTTCCGGCGATTCAACGCAGTTTTTGTGCTTCAACGATACTCTGGAGGAAGCCCTTTTTGCCGACCTCGACTCACACGTCCAGCGAGGAATGAGCAATCATTCTGCCTGGCTTGACGCAGTCATGGACCTGTTTGAGACTTCATTTACCGATTTCCATCCCCCCACACCGTCGCTGATGGCGATAGCAATCAACGGGCCACCGGTTCAAGCCCTGTACGAATCAGTCGTTTCAAACGTCATCCCGCCTCCCCCGCGCTCACACCCTGTTGCCTGACGGCATGCCAGCAGGGATGTCCCTGACCGGCCACTCCTGAAACGCATACCATCAGACCAGATCTTTCTGGTGAAGGTCATGTGCCTTTTGTACTATGATCCCTTCTCACAAGGTCCTCCGTATCCGGCACCGTCGTCAGCAACTCCGACATAACCGGACGCGACCATCCATAAATAAGGAGTAGTTCTCATGAGGTTCGCACTCTTGTTGGGGTGGGCACTGATTCCCCTTGCTCTGGTATCCAATGATGCCCACGCTACATTCACTGTTGAGACACAGGACACGACGGGGGTGGAACGGGCAGATACGGCCGCAGTGTACCAAATCGATGAAGTTGTTGTCACAGGAACCCGGACATACAAACGCATCATCGACATTCCCTATTCAATTCAACGCGTTGAACAGGGACAATACAAGTTTGACAGAACTGTAAGCGTAAGCGATGTTCTCGGCGTCGTCCCCGGTCTGTTTCTCGAATCGAGGTATGGAAACCACGACGTCAGGATGTCGATCCGTGGCTTCGGGAGCAGGTCGAACAGCGGGATCAGAGGAGTGAGGATTCTGCTGGACGGGATCCCTGAGTCGGAACCGGACGGACAGACGAGAATCGAGGCGATCGACTTCCATTCGATAGGGAGTATCGAGATCGTCAAGGGAAATGCCTCGTCCCTGTACACCAACGCCCCGGGAGGGGTCGTTAACTTCATTAACGATGCGACCTTTCCCAGCTCTCATTTCATCAGCTACAACCAGTTCGGTTCGTTTGATCTTCGCCAGAACGGGTTTAAGACAGGGGTACGAACGGATGAGTACGGGTTTCTTACGACCTATACCTATCATAATTACATGGGATTCCGGGAGCATAGTCAGGACTACTGGCATATCCTGAACACTGTTGCCCAGGTAATCCCTGACGAGGCGACGCAGCTTGACATCTACGGCTATTTCGTGGACGGCATCATCAAGCTTCCTGGTTCTCTGACGAAGGAACAGTTTGATGCCGACCCTTTTCAGTCGAACCAGCGCGACATCTCCCGCGATTCAAAACGGATCACCACAAAGGGGAGGCTCGGTATCCGGTTCAGATCGGTGTTTGGAGAAACCCGGAGCCATGAGGTCGAAGTAACGGGTTACGGCACAATCAAGTATTTCGAGCGAACGACTGCGGTCTACCGCATCATCA
>DAIPLH010000067.1:0-10558 GCA_036769325.1 Bacteroidota bacterium | reverse complement strand
TGCCGAAACTCCTCTCAATGATCCCTTGAGGTTTGGACCATGCCATGCCTGACGCTCATAGGATTCGTCCAGGATCGAAAGAAGGAGGGGGATCTCAGAATTCTTTTGCTTCATTGTTGCACCTTAAAGTAATTCGTAAGAAACTCTACACACGCGATCGGTGAATCCGCCTCCAGAAAATGACGGGTTGCATTCTTGCGACCCTCTTTGACAAGTTCTGCACTGACGAGTGAAATCACACTATGCCAGAAGTCCCCGAGGAAGACGACCGGACGACTGCTCAGGATCTCCTTGTTTATCATTTCCCATACGGCCGCGAATTCAAGCAGTGTTCCTGTCCCACCCGGGAGGATGACATACCCATCTCCCTCATGAACAAGTCTGAGGAGCCGATCGATAGGCGTCGCAGTTTCAAGAACCTCGCTGAGCCATTTGTTGGGAGATTGCCCGGCATAGAAACCAGTGGTGACGCCGAGGCTGAACCCACCGGCATCACTTGTTCCCCTGGCCGAGGCTTCCATGACCCCGCCATACCCGCCGTTGCAAACAACAAACCCCGCCCTGGCAAGCTGAAGTCCGAGGTCATACGCAGTTTCATATTCCCGTGTTCCGCTTGCCGGAAGGGAACTGCCGAAAATAGTTATGATGTGTTTTCCGTGGCGCATCAATCAAGAAACTGCCAGGATATCCCGAAGCGAACGGTCCGATCACGAACCGGATAGTACGGGGTTGCAAAGTATTCCGACTCCGTGAGATTCTCCCAGACGAAATGCACGTACGCATCGCCGATCCGGCCGACAAGGACAAAATCCACGACGCCCCCACCGGCGATTGGAGTGGCCGGGTTCTGAACGTAAGCAAGGAGCTCAGGATTGAACGCTGTTCCCGTTTGGCCGGACTGAAAACGTGCCCTGAATCCGACTTTCAGGTGCAGATGGTCCTCAATCAACTTCTCCCAAAAATACAATCCGGCGGTTCCCGAGAACTCCGGGTATTCGTTGGCTGCAGGGGAATCGGAGTTGCGAACAATGTATAGGCCGTTTCCTTCAGCATAGATGTGCCATATGCGAAACCAGAAACGAAGGTCAATCCCCTGGTTGATGACTTCATCCCCGTTTGTAAATGAGGCTCCGGGGAAAACAAAATCGCCGAAGGGAAGAAGAAGAATCGGATTCACTACACGACGGTTGAAATATGCGGCCCGCACCATTCCGATATCACTGCTTCCGATTTCGGCGCCGACTTCAACGTGCCGGTGCTCTTCTTCCTGAATGTCTCCCTGTCTGGTAACAGTGCTGTCGACCCAGTACAGTTCCTGATATGTCGGCAACCTCCACGAAAACGAACCCCCGCCAAAAATGGAGATGCCGGGTGTGAATGTTATCCTCGCATCCGTCCCGAACCCGGTGTAGTCCTTGTTCAGGTAGCGGTCATATCTCCCATACGCTGCAACCGTAACGATGCCGCCCAGGGTGATCTCTTCCTTGGCGTCGACGCTCCCAATGACATTTCTCCTCCGGCCGATATTTGGACTTCCCTCAATTTGCCTGAGTTCAAGGTTCGATCGGAACGAAAACTGATGAATCCCCCCGGTCAGTGTTTGAGTGAGGAGCGCTCCCATCCAGGACGAAGTATGGTCCGATTGCAGGTAGATGGCATTCGGAATGAACCCTCCATCTTCGTCCCGGTATTCTCTGAAGTTGTTTGAGTAGTACAGCGTAAGCCTCGTTGGGCTCGTGGAATCATCGATGAAGAAGCCGGCAACCGACAGCTCCACATCATTACGGGTCAGCTTCTCGTAGGAGTCTTCGTTCGTTACAGTCGCCTGAATCGGGAAAAATGCATTTGCCAGGCTGGCCGGATCGGAGGAAAGCCCTCCGCTTAGCTGGGTCTTTGTGCTGGTCAGATAGTGCGAAAGAATAAGCGAGAGCCGTTCCCCGATCCTGTAGCGGATCCTCTCCCTGCTGTTCCATCCTTCGTGGGCACTGTTGGCATAGCGTCCGTCGACGATCTGCCGTTGCAGACCGATCACGGCATTCATCTCTTCGGTCACATTCTGACTGATTGATGCATCGAAATACCCGGACCCCGCGCCTCCTTCCCAGTAATTGATTTTCGACATGGGCCTGTTGTTGTCAAAATGCTTTGTGAGGAAGTTGATGGAGGCACCGGGTGCATTGAGTCCGTAAAGGAATGAACGGGGTCCCGGAATGACTTCCGTCTTCTCAACAAAATCAAGGGGGAAGTGATAGGGATTATAGACGCCGGACGCAGGATCATTGAGCAGTCGACCATCGGAAGTTACCGCTACTCCTCTCCAATCGACCCCCCTGAAGTTTAGCTCAAGGTATTGTCCCAGACTTGCTGGGTCGCGCAAGTAGGCCCCGGGAATCAACCCGATCATATCGCCGTGAGAGTTTGGGACAACCCATGGGAGGTCGCCACCCTGGACAATGTTGCTGGTGTCGCGTGTCTGCTCAAAAGCGAGAATCAGCGGGATGCCCGGCTTGACCGAAAGTGAATCTGTACTGTCGGCAATGACTGTCGCCACGGAGTCACTCCGTGTAGTGTCCGGAACTTGTTCGGATTGTGCCGCGGCTGAAGAAGCTGTCAGAAAGACCAACGCAGAAAGGAAGAACGAGAACAACGGCGGGCGGGTAATCCGCAAAGGACTCCGATGAAAATAATTTCCTGCAAATATAGACAGATGACGTGCGATAATCAAGGAACCGATAGGACCGTTTCAGAAGGAATCTGAAATCCTGCAGGCGTGTAGAAGGTGCTGATGCGATTGGATCTCAGTTGGAGAGCCGCCTGCATAGCTGAAGTGTTTTCTGCGAACAAGCCATAGACAGATGATCCGCTTCCTGAAAGAGACGCGCAAACGGCTCCCGCTTCAAGCAGGGAGTGCTTGAGCTTGCCAAGCTTGGGGTACTGACGGAAAACCGGCTCCTCAAAATCGTTGTGAACTACATCGCATCGAGAGCGGAGATCAGTCAATGCGTGCTGAAGCCGTTCCCTCAGCTTGCCCGCTTCCCGTTCTTCAAACTTCATGATCTGTCCATAAGCCCACGGAGTTGAGACGTGAATGCCAGGGAAACAGACAACGATGGCATAAGAAAGAGGAAGGCGAAAAGGCTCGAGAACATCACCACGACCCCTTCCGTGAGCGGATGTTGCACCAAGGAAGAATGAGACGTCTGATCCGAGCCGGGCTGCGCAGTCAGCGAGATCACTGTCAGACACAGAGATATTCCACAGCCGTGGGAGGAGACGGAGAACCGTTGCGGCGTCCGCGCTTCCGCCTCCCAACCCAGCTCCGGCCGGAATATTCTTCTTCAATTTCACTCTCACCCCGTGCTTTGTTCCATGCATTTGGTTGAGAAGTGTGACTGCCTTCCAGCAGAGGTTTGATTCATCGGAAGGGATGTCATCGGAATCAGTCTCGATAGACACCTTGTCCTGAGATTCAAGGCGGATTTCATCATACAGGTCGATGTGATGAAACACCGTCTCGATCTCATGGTATCCATCATTCCTCTTGCCGTGAATCAGGAGGCCGAGATTGATCTTTGCATATGCGCGCGCACTGAGGACCATAGAGTTGTGCTCCACGGTACAAATTCCGGAGATGAAATTCCAAAGATCGGGTATAGGAATATGATGGAACTTTGTTTTTTGTCTCTGTCGGGGGTGAATATATTCAACCCCGACAGGATCTGTTCTTGTTCTGATTAATCAAACCCCGACGGCCTCCCGTCTGCCTCTTTCATTGTTTTGGTTTTTTCCCTATCATAAGACTCGAAAACGGCCATGATTCGGTATCCTTCCCTCAACCTGCTCCTGTTGGCTCCAACCGATACTTGCTTTCCGGTTTTTCTGGTCGGAATGAAGGAGATCTCCTTTCGATGATTGTCAATGTTGGCACGATCCAGATCGGTCAGGGAAAGCCTCTTACCCTGATTGCAGGACCCTGTGTCGTCGAAAGTCGGGACCTGGTTTTCCGCACGGCTGAAGCAGTTTTGCGCTCGGCCACGAAGAACGGCATCCCTGTGATCTTCAAATCGTCATACCGGAAGGCAAACAGGACCTCCGTTAAAGGATTCTCCGGAATTGGAATTGATGATGCGCTGACGATTCTTGCAGACGTGAAGAAACAGTTCAATCTCCCGATTCTTACCGACATCCATCTACCCGGCGAAGCTGCTCTCGCTGCGGAGGTTGCCGATGTTCTCCAGATTCCGGCTTTTCTGTGCCGCCAGACTGATCTCCTTCAGGCGGCGGGTGAAACCGGACGGGCAGTGAACATCAAGAAAGGGCAATTCGTTGCTCCCGGGGACATGAAGTTTGCAGCGGAGAAAGTCCTCCAGACGGGGAACAAGTCTGTGATGCTGACAGAACGGGGAACTTCGTTCGGCTACCACAATCTCGTGGTTGACATGCGATCTTTTCCTTTGATGCGGGAGCTTGGATTTCCTGTGATTTTTGATGCGACTCATTCGGTCCAACTCCCCTCTCAGGATACGTCGTCGGAAATGTCTTCGGGAAATCCTGAGTTCATCCTTCCGCTTTCCCGGGCTGCGGTTGCGGCAGGGTGTGATGGGTTGTTCCTCGAAGTCCATCCCGATCCACGGTCTGCTCTCAGCGACGCTGCTTCCCAGCTCCATTTGGATAGGTTAGACGGGGTGTTGGCTGAAGTTACCGCAATTCATCGCCTTCTTGTGAAATCCAATTGAAACACCAGGCGAACACAGGAACATCCAACGGCCACTACCCCCGGAACCTTCAACCGGTGGAACGTCTGCTCATCGAGAGTGTTCTCCCGGTGGATCGACCCGGCTATCGCGCATACCGGGAATCTATCGCTGATATGGTAGTGCTTGCGCAGGGAGTAAGAGGGAATGGACACCTGGTTCTCGGCAGGTCAGGCTCGAAAGTCGATGTCGGGTCTCCTCTCTCGGGAGTGATTGCACACGGTGCTGTTGAAACAGATCGTGGAGAAATTGTTATTGCTGTGCGTGAGGAAACAGAGAAACAGGTGAATGTCGAACTCATGATGAGATCCGCGGACGAATTGCCCGTATCGTTTCATGAACTTCGCCGCTGGACGTACTCATCGTGGTTGCCGGGGGAGCCTTCCCCACAATCAACTGCCCCCGTCCGGGAGGTGATGATCACGCACGATTGCACTCTTGTGCTGGCTCCGGCTGATAAGCGAATATGGCTTTATGACTCCGTGTCGGGAATGAACCGACTCGTCCCGATCACCACATTGTACGGAGAACTGATGGCGGTTGAGAAAATCCGCGATCCTGAAATCTCACTTCGGCCCGGGAGATTCTTTGAGGACTTAGCGAACTACAGTGAAGAAAGTTTACGAAGGGCATTTCAACTCTATAATACGATCCATCCCATGATCAGTGAAGCCCTTCAGGCCGGAGTTCTCCGGCCGGCACACAAGAGAGGGATATTCGCATTTCTGAAGTCAGGCCTGCGCCATGAGTGATCATCAGGAAGCCATCCGCCGGGGTCGCGAGGTTGTCCGTATGGAAGCGGAAGCGGTTGCTGACCTTGAACAACGGATAGGTGAGAGTTTTGGAGAAGCTGTAGGGATCATCTTTTCCTGCACGGGAAGAGTTGTTGTGACGGGGGTAGGAAAATCCGGCAACATCGCACGCAAGATTGTCGGTACACTGAACTCAACCGGCACACCGGCAATGTTCCTGCATCCCAACGACGCAGTCCACGGCGATCTTGGAATGGTACGAAAAGAAGATGTGGTTGTGTGTATCTCCAAGAGTGGGGATACACCCGAGTTGGGAATCCTTCTTCCAATGTTCAAACGGCTTGAGGTTCCAATCATCTCTTTGGTTGGCCGACTCAATTCACGCCTTGCAAAGGATTCAACTGTGGTGCTCGATGCCTCCGTGAAAGAGGAGGCCTGTCCTCACGATCTCGCACCGACTTCATCGACGACCGCCACTCTCGTTCTTGGCGATGCGCTGGCAATGGCCCTCCTCGACAAGCGCCGTTTCAGCAAGGAAGATTTTGCCTTTTTCCATCCCGGCGGAATTCTGGGAAGGCGCCTGTTGCTTCGGGTTGACGAGCTCATGGTTCGCGGTGATGCCGTGCCCCGGGTGAAGTCCTCGGTCCCCCTGAGAGATGCGATCATGGAGATGACGGTGAAACGTCTTGGATGCACGAGTGTGGTGAGAGACGACGGAACTCTGGAGGGAATTGTCACGGATGGCGATTTGCGGAGACTCTTGCAGCAGCAGAAGGATATCCGGAATGTTACTGCGGGAATGGCAATGACGAAAGACCCCAAGAGAATCCGTGTGGGGACGCAGGCAGTCGTTGCTCTACAGGAAATGGAATCGTACAATATCACCCAGATCATGGTTGTGGACCAGGGAGATCACGTTGTCGGTGTTGTTCACCTGCACGATCTCGTGAAGGCCGGTCTTGGAGGCGAGGAACCCGCTTGAGGTTGTTGGCCATCGCCGCGGTTGGACTTGTTGTCTTTGCTGTTGGATGCGAGGGGAAACTTCAACCATCTGTCGTCCCATTCGAAGGACAGGGAGTTCCATCTCAGGAGAGCTGGAAGAGCACGATCACGTTCTCTGATTCAGCGCGGATCACTGCCCTTCTGTGGGCAGGATACATCGCGGTTTACACAGATCGGGAATATACCCTGTTGGGCGACAGTATCCACGTTGACTTCTTCAACCTTCAGGGGCAGCATACGTCTGACCTGACTGCGAGACGCGGACGGGTGAACGACCGAACCAGAGACTTTGCCGCTTATGACCACGTCGTTGTCATATCAGACAGCGGATCGGTGCTCAAGACAGACAGCCTGTTCTGGAACAGCCAAACACAGAAAATCGAGACAGACGCCTTTGTGGAGATCATCTCTCCGCACGAGCATATCCGCGGCCAGGGGCTTGTCAGCGATCAAAGTCTCAAGGACTATCGAATTTTCAAAGTGACTGGTGAAGCGGTTGTCGAGGAGGAATGACGACCCGGTCTCCCGGCTGATTGGTCGGGCGGGAAGAATCCTGCTCACCATGCTTGCTTTATCGCCGGTTCTCTCTGCTCAGGGGCACAAGAATGTTTTTCTCGAGCATGCTGATAGTCTTGTCGGGAAGATCATCAACGGGCAGGAAGCCCGGGAGCTGATCGGCAATGTGAGGATGACCCAGGATCAGGTCCGGGTGACGTGTGACAGCGCGACTCAGTTTCTGCAATCCGGTAAGGTATTTCTCGCGGGAAATGTTGTCGTCAAGGACGACAGTGTCACCATGCGGGCGCCACGCGGGATCTATGATCCCAATCTCAGGAAAGCCGAAGGCCGTAATGGCGTTTCATTGGACGATGGGAGAGTTCTCCTTGTCGCCCGCGAGGGTGAGTACTACGTGAGCGAACGGAGAGCGTTCTTTCGCAAGGACGTCCTTGTCCGCGAAAAGAACTCCACGATTCTGTCGGATTCGCTGACGTATTATCGGACGGAAACTCGGTCAGTTGCGCAGGGAAATGTCAGAGTTCGCGACAGCGCCGAAGACCTGGTGATTACCGGAAGTCGGCTCGAGAACTGGTCCGCCAGGGATTTCAGCAGAATGACGGGGAAGCCTGCACTGATTCAGTTTGACACAACGGCGGACGGGCAGATCGATACGTTGCTCGTTCGCAGCCACGTCATGGAATCATACCGTTCCGGATCGCGGAAAATGATCGCCATCGATTCGGTTCGCATTGTGCGGAGCGATCTCTCGGCTCTGGCAGGACTTGCAACGTTTTATCCGGACGGGGACAGCATCATCCTGCGAACGGAGCCCGTTGTCTGGTACGAAGACACCCAGGTGAACGGAGATTCAATTGATGTCTACCTCCGGAAGCAGCAACTGGAACTCGTTGATGTCGAAGGAAACGCTTTTGCTGTATCCCGGATCGACACCCTGGGGTTGACCAGGTTCGATCAACTCGCAGGAGATGTCATGCAGATGTTTTTTGTCGCAAAAAAACTTGACAAGGTAACTCTGGATCGAAGGGCGACGAGCGTTTATCATTTGTTCGAAGATTCACTTGCGAATGGCCTGAACAGAACGAGCGGAGACCGGATCGTTATGGAATTTGACAGCGGCAAGGTTGAGACCATCACCGTCATCGGGGGTGTTGAGGGGGAATATGTTCCCGAAAACATTCTTAAAGGGAACGAAGCGTCATACCAGCTTCCAGGATTTCTCTGGCGCGATGACCGACCTTCCATCAAATCACCTGATCGTGTTGAGATCAAGAGTGTTGCAGCGGAATGGGAGTGATGGCCCAAAACATGATTCTCCGCTCAGAGCACCTTGTGAAGAAGTACAAAAAACGGACGGTCGTGATGGACGTCAGTGTCAATGTCAGCCAGGGAGAAGTCGTTGGCCTTCTTGGCCCCAATGGGGCGGGCAAAACGACAACCTTCTACATGATCGTCGGGATGATTGCACCGAATGACGGCCAGGTATTCCTCGATGACAGGGAGATCACATCTGTTCCAATGTACAAGAGGGCACGAATGGGGATTGGTTACCTTCCTCAGGAGGCCTCGATCTTCAGAAAGATGACGGTCGAGGAAAACATCGTGGCGGTTCTTCAACTCCTTGACCTTTCTTCGGATGAGCTAAACGCCAGATGCCAGAGACTCATGGAGGAGTTCAGCATCGGCCACCTCGCAAGGAACAAGGGCTATACGCTTTCGGGTGGTGAACGCCGGCGCACGGAAATAGCCCGGGCCCTGGCCAGTGAGCCAAAGTTCATCCTCCTCGATGAGCCCTTTGCAGGAATTGACCCGATTGCTGTTGAAGAGATCATGAAAATTGTGGCAGGGCTCAAACAACGGGGGATTGGCGTTCTTGTGACCGATCACAATGTCCATGAGACATTGTCGATCACCGACCGCGCATATCTCCTCTTTGAAGGGCAGATTCTGAAGGCGGGTACAGCTGAGTACCTTGCCAATGATCCGGAAGCAAAAAAGTTGTATCTTGGTGAGACGTTCCGGCTCGATCGCTATCAGTAAACCAGATAACCTCAGAAATGCTCAAACCATATCAAAGGAGGACCATACAATGATGAAGTCCATAGCAATACTCATGCTTTCAATCGCGTTTACTCTCCCCGGACAGGCGCAGGATGATGAAGACACCGGGAAGGTCGAATTGAAAGGCTATGTCGTCGATGCCATGTGCGCGAAGGGAATGGCGACGAAGGAAAAACCGATGGAGGCAGCTGCAAAGCACACCAAGGAATGTGCGCTTGAGGAAGGCTGTGCCGCTAGCGGGTTTGGAGTGTTTTCGGATGGGAAATGGTACAAGTTTGATGAAAAAGGAGACGCTCTTGCCCTCGAGCTGATCAAGAACAGCAAGACGGAAAAAGGAATGGTGATTGAAGCTGAAGGTGAGATGAAGGAAAACATTTTTGTAGTGGCCGAAATCGAAGAAGAGCCGATGATGAAGGAAGAAAAGCAGTAGCCTTCCACATCTGTACAGAAAAAAGCCCTCCGGCATTCATTGCCACAGGGCTTTTTCTTTGAAGTGGATTTCAACTTTCCGTCGCAGGCGAAGCTATCAGTGCTTCTTCACCTCAAGGGCATGAAGACCGCTTAGCGCAAGCGGGATCAGCACAACGAGCAACGGAACCCACAGCCGTATCTCAATGATATTCCCGAACGCATAGTGGGCAATGAAGTATGGCGGGATGATCCATGACGTAAGCCTGAGGAAGAGCGGATGGTCGCGAAACCGGAATGCACCAGCCACCAGGAAGGGTCCGAGCATGAGAGCCAGGCGGAGGTTTGAGACGAACGCATGAGACGTCGTCGTGAGCGAAAGGAACGGGATGTTTCCCGCCAGTGCATCGGTTGTCCACCAGAGCGGTTTTGGACTCTCGATCATGAGACGGAGAATCGAGTACGGAATAATAACTGCAGCAACAGAGCAAAGGACCCAGGTCGGCTTACGTGATGCGGCTGCGATCAGAGGCAACAACAGCCACGATGTCTCCCGGTTGAAGGTGCCGACAAAGAGGACAAAGAGCAGGGGGAGGTATCGCCCATCATTGGCCAGGTACAACACCAGTGCGAAGGTGAGGATGTTCAGGATCTCCGCTGTTTCGCTTGGCCATTGCCCGGCGCCGGTCGATAAGCTGGCCATGATGAACAGGTCAAGAACGAAGACCCCCAGGAAAGACTCCATTCTCCCGAAAAACATCCTGAGATAAAGCCAGAAAATCCATTGACAGGCTGCGAGGGTCAGAACCTTGAGGAAAAAATCAATGGTGAGTGGAGAGATGGATGTTTGTTGTACTAACCACCATTCCACGTACGGAACCAGGACCCTGTATGCGAAGGGACCGTCCACATTCTCTTCAGCGAAGGAAACGAGGACTGATTCAAATGCAGTCTCTGCCCCGGCGGGGTCCATGTGTATCGGCGCGCGGTCTGTCAGGCAGAGTGTAACGGATAGCGCCGTGAAAAAGAGGGCAACGAAAAGAAGCTCGGTAGATGCTCTTTGTG
>DAIPLH010000066.1:0-10665 GCA_036769325.1 Bacteroidota bacterium | reverse complement strand
GGATCACCAATGACAACACGAATGGTTTTTTGCTCCATCGTCATGATGCTTGTTCTGGCCCTCCCGGCAACCGCGGGCGGAAAAGGGGAACTTCACAAATACTTCAACGATGCGGCAGTCAAAGTGAAGGCAACAGACGACCCATCCGAGCAGCGTAGAATCCTCAACGAATCGTTTCAAACCATGACCAAAGCCCTGAACATGGTTCAAATGCTTCCGTCGATTTCGAAGGATGAGGAAGCGGGTCTGAATCGATTCACAAGTATGCTCAGGGAGAAACAAGACGAGCTTGAAGGCAGCAATGGCTTCGTTCGCGTCCCCGATGGGCAACTCAATGCATTCTCTGACTATGTCGTGCAGGATATGGAACAGGCTGACGAGGTAGTAACCATCAGTGTTGTCACTCTGCTCTTGATCATCATCATCATTATCCTGCTGCTCTGAAAGGATTTCAACGCGAGCATTGGCATTCGATATGCAAGAACGGGACTTCACGAGAGCGACGCACCCGATGCGTTTTGTGAGCCTTTGTTGCGCAGCACTCACCGTCGTAGTGTCTTCGTGCAGCACCAGCCTTCCCGTTCAGCGTGAAGGTCGACAGGTAGAGTTGGGGGAGCTTGCGGTGTGGTATTCAATCGTTTTCGTCATTCATGGTGACGGTGATTACCTCTACCACGATACCAGCGGTAACGAATACGGGGCGGATGAGGAGGCTGTGGCGGGAGCGAAAAGGGTCGCGCTGCTAAACCCCCAAGCCGAAGTATTTATCTTTCACCAAAGACCCAGGCGAAACTTCTTATTCCTCCCTCTTCACGATGGAGAGTTCTACTATTACCGGAACGGACGGCTTGTCTCTAATAAATTGTACTGGCGCGATAGTGAACAGTCACGCTTCGGCACAGAAGTAGGGCTGTATGCGCGTTTCCATGCGGACAATCAGCGCGCGATGACGACCTTGTTTCTTTATTCAGGTCACGAAATTCAAGAATTCGCTGGTACAGGCTATGATCACTCGTATCCCGATCGGACGTTTAATGTTTCTGACCTCGCGGCAGGCCTGAAAGGCTTTGCGGGTGACTCGGCAAGGTTCGACCTCATGGTACTCTCCACGTGTTTTGGCGGCACACCCTACACAGTGGGAACGCTTGGATCGTTTGCGCGATACATCATTGCCTCTCCAGACAACCTTCACTTGTCTTACTTCGACCTCGGCTCTCTTGAGCGATTGGACCAGGGTTTACGAAATGGAGATATGCCCGCATTTGCAGCAAGATTCGCTCATCAGGCATTTGACCGGCTGACCGGGGATATCCAAACGGCAGTAAGCGTCGTGGTCTACGATGTGGACCGCGCGCAGGAATTTCTACGATCAGCTCGCGGTCCCTATGACCTTACGTTGACCGCCTTGAAAGCAGAGCCACAAGCCTCCATGACCATGTTCGAGCACTGCGATTGTTTCGACCTTCCTGCTTACGTGTTACCGACGATGGACGATGGGGTGGATGTATTCTACCGGCCGGCACGATTCGGGCGGTCAAAGGACAAACAAAACCACTCAGGCTGGGGTTGCTGGAGGGAGAGGTCACAAGCTTCCAGCTCAGAGATTTCTGAGCCAGCGTCAAAGTAGTTTTGAGTTCGGGGCGAATCAGGAACAGCTGACTTTCGGAATCTGCCATCTTTTGGTCGATGGCTCCCACGAATCAATCTACGATGTATTCTACGAATCGACTCCACGGCCCTCTGGCTCCACCAACGGTTTGACGAAACCGTCTGTTCGTGCACCAGGCCCGCATCGCCCTCTCTCGATCAAAAAGGATTAACTATCCTTTCATCCCTTTGGTCGATTTCCTTGCAGGCGCCTTCTCCTATCTTGAAGAGGGTCAGAGACTTCGGTGGGTTAGGGTGCCGACGAACATTCCCGCCACCATAAGGCTCAACAGTGATACCTGCCTCTGCACAGCGCAAATTAGTCTCCGGGAGAAGCATGATAACACGTTCGATTTTGACATTGGTTCTGATCATTCTTGCTGTTGCACCGCTGGCTGCTGAGGGCGGCATAGGGTTAGGCCCTCAGATTGGCATTTATAACAGGACAGAAGATTCTGATGGCGTTAACGTAATCGGTGGGGTTGCGTTGCGAGTAAAATTTTCTGACGTGCTCGGCGTTGAAGGGTCGATCAGCTATCGGGAAGAGGAGTACGCCGACGGGTTCGTGAGTGCAACGGGTTGGCCTGTAATGGTGACGGGACTAATTTACCCAATCCCGGTCGTCTATGGAGCCATCGGGGTTGGATGGTATAATACAACAATCGAATACACACCCCCTCCGGGGTTTCTTGGAGGTCCAACAATTTTCACCAGTGAGACAAAACAACAATTTGGATGGCATTTCGGAGGTGGTTTGGAGCTGCCGTTGGGTTCAATTCTATCACTCGTTGGCGATGTCCGATACGTTTTCCTGGACTATGACTTCGAGAATGTTCCGGGGAGCAGTGGAGTAAAGAACGATTTCTACGTCATTACAGCAGGCCTCCTTTTCGGTCTCTGATGTGAATGACTGATGGACCTCTTCTCCATCCTTCAAAGCACCGCCCTGGGTTTAACAAGCAGCCCGGAGAGGCTTTGGCCCCTCTTCCTCATGGTTCAGGTCGGCCCAACTGTTCCTTGAAATCGTTTCACGCTATGCGAAAATCCCGATTCAACAATCCCGATTCAAAAGGAGTACCATATGAAAAACAAGTCTCTGTTCGCTCTGTCTGCCTCTCTTCAGGTCCTGTTTGTTCTTCTCACAGGATTCGGATGTACCTCAGGAGAGCAGGACAAACCGCCGGGACAAGCCGACAAGGAAGCTCTGTCCGACAATGATCAGCTGATTGGAACCCACGCACAACAGATGATCGGAGAAGGCAGGCGAGCTTTCCGTTTCGACACCTTTGGGAGTGAGGGCTTCTGGGGTGACGCATTGGAATTGCACAAAGCCATTGCAGGTGAAAAGAACGGTGGTGTTGGAACCGGCGTGAGCCCCAAAACGGCCCTTGCCGTCGGGCTCAAAGTGGATGCAGATGCATTGCCCCAGGAATTGAAGGATCAGCTCAAGGCCGGCAAGGTTGATCTGGACGACCCTGCAACAACGGTTGCCTTGTTGAAAATCAATGCGGTCGTCGGTGTGACCGGGCTATTCGACGACAAAGGGACTATTCGCTCGATGGGCCTCCAATGTGCATTCTGCCATTCCACTGTTGATGACTCCTTTGGCCCAGGCATCGGAAAACGATTGGACGGTTGGGCCAACAGGGATCTCAATGTTGGCGCCATCGTTTCCCTTGCTCCTAATCTTAAGCCTTTCACCGATCTTCTTGGCGTTGATGAGACAACAGTAAAGAAGGTGCTCCATAGTTGGGGACCTGGACGTTTCGATGCAGAACTGGACAAAGATGGCAAGGCGTTCCGGCCGGATGGGGGGCAGGCTGGGACTCTGATACCACCCGCTTTTGGGCTCGCCGGGGTCAACTTGAGTACATGGACAGGATTCGGATCTGTCACGTATTGGAACGCCTATGTTGCTTCAACAGAGATGCACGGAAGAGGCACCTTCTTTGATGCGCGCTTCAGCGACAAGAAGCAGTATCCGGTTGCCGCAAAGAGCGGTTCGGGTAATACGCGTTCAACCCCGGATATGGTCACCGCCAAACTTGCAGCGCTTCATTTCTATCAGCTTGCCATTCCAGCGCCGAAACCGCCGGAGGGCAGCTTCGACAAAGCAGCCGCTGGGCGTGGAAAAGAGTCTTTTGACGCCAAGGCAAAGTGCGGCACATGCCACGTCCCGCCGCTGTTTACTGAACCAGGGAATAACCTCCACACACCCGCCGAGATTGGAGTTGACTCCTTCCAAGCTGACCGGTCACCGACGCATAAGTATCGAACTGCACCGCTGTCGGGACTCTGGTCGCACCAGAAAGGTGGCTTCTACCATGACGGACGATATGCAACCTTGCTTGATGTTATTGAGCATTACGACAGCTTCCTCGATTTGAAACTCAGCACGGAGGAGAAGACTGACCTGGCTGAATACTTGAAGTCGTTATAGATCGGTCAGGACAGAAAAAGATTTCAGGTTTGTTAAGGAAATCTGGGACCCAACAGATGGGAACAAAAAACGGAAAGGAATTCGACAATGAGTGCAGGAAAAATTTTGCTCGGGGCAATGATTGGAATGGCCACAGGTGCAGCTCTCGGAGTGTTATTCGCTCCGGACAAAGGGTCCACAACCCGGAGAAAGATATCGAAGCAAGGTACTCAGTACACGGACGACCTCAAGGAGACTGCCAACGAATATGTGGATATCCTGGAAGAGAACCTTGATAGCATCAGAGAAACTGCGGTCGACTTTACTGCAAGAGCGAAGGGGACAGTAGATTCTCTGGCGGGCAATGAACCCCAGAAAAAGCGGGCATAGTAATTTTCAGGTCAGGAACTTCACTTGTTCAGGGCCGCCAAAGGAAGACGGACAAGTATCCGGATTCCGGGTAGCTCATCATTGCAACCGCGAAGCGGAGTGTCCGCCCCCCGGGGCTACACTTCGCCGCGATGAAGTCGAACACCAACAGCAGCACAAGAAGCAACTCCACAAGCGAGGTGGCCCATGGCGTCAGATGAGAAACTCAACGTACTCGAATCGCTGTCCAGGCAGGTGGTTGAGTATGCCAGCACAAGAGGAGAACTTCTCAAGCTGACGGCAGTGGCCAAAGCTTCAGAATTGGTCTCTTCGACCGCCGAACATGTGGCAGTGTATCTAATCGCTTCCAGGACTGTCCTGCTGCTGAGTATTTCGGCAGGTTTTCTCCTTGGAGAATGGCTCGGACGATACTCCTACGGATTCTTCATCGTGACGGCTGTTTTCGCAATTGCCGGCATTCTTGTCTATTTCCAGCGCAGCAAGTGGGTAAAGGACCCTGTGGCACGACTCGTCATCACCAAAGTACTGGAGTAAACCGGAATGCAAGGCATAACATCAGTGGTTGCCCTTCAAGAAGCCATTGTCGTTCTGGAGAAACGGCGGCGGGAGCAAGAGCAGGAACTGGCCAATCGGTTCAGTCTGCTCTATGACAACCTTAAGCCATCAAACATCATCAAAAACATCTTCAGGGATCTTGCCGGTCCTCCCGACGGTCAGCATTCCATGCTCAATGCGCTGATAGCAATAGGTCTGGGCTTCATTTCCAGGAAATTGCTTATCCCCTCTCAATCAGGGTCACTGAGGAAGATCTTTGGCGCTGTTCTCCAACTTGGCATAACGGGCTTGGTTGGCAAAAATGGCGATGCCATCACTGCAGGTGGGTTGCGACTCCTACGCACCCTGGAACGAAGACTGCACTGATGATGAGGCGATGGAAGCTGGCACTCTATGCGTCCCTGTCTGTCGGGGCGATCATGCTCGCGTCTTTGGTCATATTCCTTCTCAACCCGGACGCCTTTATCAACACATTCCTCAAAGGCCGGATCACTGAGGCTTTTCGTGATGCTTATCCGGCATACTCCGTTCAAATTGGCACCATGCATTACGATATCCGGGAGAACCGCGTTGGGTTCGATTCTGTATCCTTGATGACTGTGGATTCCACCTTGTCCGGCACCATTGATGCATACTCTATCAGTGGAATTGGCTGGTTGGAGCTTTTCTGGGCAAGAGGCCTTGTTCTTAATGGATTTACCGGTACCGTTCTTGATGCGCGTGGGATTGTGGTAAACTTTACGCGGGAACAATATGAACTTCGGTGCGGACTTCTGCATATATCGGTGCCGGATTCGGAGATTGTGATTGACACCCTGAGGATTCATCCTTCGGGCGACGATGAGCAATTCTTTGCAGCGAGCAGGTTCAGAAAAACCCGTTTCCGGGCCGTTGTCTCCGATGCGAGGGTAGTTGGTCTGGCGTGTCTCGAAATGCTGCAGGGGAGGATGTACCACGCCCGTTCCGCTCACATAAGCGAAGCATTCATTGATGTGTTGATCAATAAGGACAAACCTGCTGCCAGGGATACAGCACGTCCTCGCATGCCGACCGAACTGTTGTCTTCGATAGCCGAATCGATCCGGATCGACAGCCTGAACCTCCGTAACGGAAAACTGGACTATAGCGAAAGATTCACAGTCGGCTCGAAACCGGCTGTGCTGACCTTTGACAGCATGCAGGTCGCGATAACGGGAATTGCCAACCAAAACGCTGACAGTGACACAATTGTGATTCATGCACAGGGTGAATTTGTAGGATCTGCGAAGATGTCTGTCCGTATGTCGATGCCGGTCTCGTCTTCGGAGTTCTCCATGCAATGCACCGGTTCGTTAAGCAGAATGAATCTGCTCAAACTCAATGCCTGGCTGGAGCCTTCCGACCAGACTCGCCTCAAATCCGGGGTTCTACAGTCGGCAACATTCGAGATCAATGTTGTTTCGGGACGCGCCAGTGGTACCGTGCGGGCGCTTTACAGGGACTTGACTCTTGCAGTTATCAACAAGCAGACGGGAAGCGAAGGAGGCTTTGTCGATGGCATAGCCTCGATCATGGCCAACACGTTCAAGATCCGGGGTACTAATGTGCCGGATGAGTCGGGTTCGATGAAGATCGGGATGGTGAAATATGTACGCACACGGGATGACCCATTCTTTGGATTTACGTGGTTCGCACTTCGCAGCGGGGTGGGAGATGTTGTCGGGTTTTGAACGAAGAAGGAAGGCTTCTCATGACTGATCAAAGCACGTCCTATCGCGCAACGCGCCTTCTCATTGTTGCGGCAACTTTCGTGATAATCATTTGGGGTATCAATCAGGCGCAGTCGGTTTTGGTTTTGTGCCTGATCTCTGCCTTTCTCGCCATTGTCGGAAGGGTGCCAGTAGTCTGGTTGGAGCGGAAACGCATTCCTTCTATTGCCGCCGTGTTGATTGTGGTGGCAGCCATGGTTACTCTTCTGCTTGGCCTCGCGGTGGTCGTAGGCGCATCGCTCAACGACTTCTCCAATGCATTGCCCCTCTATCAGGCCCGCATGGAT
Source organism: Bacteroidota bacterium (assembly GCA_036769325.1). Taxonomy (GTDB): domain Bacteria; phylum Bacteroidota; class Ignavibacteria; order UBA10030; family UBA6906; genus DAIPLH01. The sequence continues at coordinate 3,619 of DAIPLH010000066.1, read as the reverse complement.
GACATGCTCCTTGGACTCAAGGCGTTGTTGGCAACGAAGGGCATCATGATCACCGACAAGGTTCTGCTTGACTACATCAACCCGGGGATGGTGATGGATTTGACTGCGGGCCTGTTTGCGCTGTTGAGCTCGGTGCTCTCCAATATTGTCCTGATTCTCTTCATGGTGACCTTCGTTCTGCTCGAAGCCCCAAGCCTTTCGGCCAAGCTTCGCGTTCTGTACGATGATCCCAAGGCCTCTTTTCCTCAGTTCACGAGGTTTGCCAATGATATCAAACGCTATATCGTGATCAAAACCTTGATTAACGCGATTGCAGGTATTCTGATAGCGACCTGGCTTTCTTTCCTCGGTGTTAATTTCCCTGTCCTGTGGGGGTTTCTGGCATTTCTCCTCACCTTTATTCCAAGCATCGGATCCGTTGTCGCCGCTGTTCCAGTCGTTCTTCTTGCCCTCATCCAACTTGGAAGTGGTTCCGCTGCGCTTGTTGCCGCCGGATATGTGGCAATCGGCTCAATAGTCGGTAACTTCCTTGAACCACGGGTCATGGGACGCCAGTTCAGGATGTCGACACTGGTGGTTTTTCTCTCTTTGATTTTTTGGGGAAACCTGCTCGGTCTTGTCGGAGCACTCCTGTGTGTACCACTCACCATGGCCCTAAAGCTCGTCTGTGAAGTAAACGAGGACACACGATGGCTGGCGGTTTTGCTTGGGCCTGAAACTTCACCCAAACAGGTTCCAGCCAAGTCCGAAAAGTGATCCTCGAGAACGCTCTGACCTTTCGCCTGGAGAACCTCTCCCTCACGTAGCGTTGTGATGATCTCCTCTACCGTGTGTCGCTTCTTCCCCATCATGCCATCTACCCCTTCTGTTGAGGGTCTGCTCCCCGTTTCGTGGTCCATTTCGGATGTTAGTTTTTTTAGTAGATTGACAAAATCCGAAGGAGGACCACCTCATGAAGACGCGTTACACGGAAGCCCAGATCGCCTTTGCTCTTCGTCAGGCTGTCAGCGGCACATCGGTTGCTGAGATCACCCGGAAGATGGGAGTCACCGAACAGACTTTTTACCGTTGGAAGAAGCAATACGTCGGTATGGGTGTCTCCGAGATCCGGCAGCTCCGACAACTGGAGGAAGAGAACCGCCGTCTGAAGCGTCTCGTTGCTGATCTCACGCTGGACAAACAGATGCTCCAGGATGTGTTGTCAAAAAAGCTCTGAGGCCTGCCCTTCGTCGGGAACTCATCCGGGAGATGCAAGCCGTCTACCGGGCAAGCGAACGGCGGGCCCTTCGGGTGTTCCGGTGGCCGCGGTCCACACATCGAGACACAGGCGTGGCAGATCCACAGCTTCCACTCCGATTGCGCTTGCGCGAGTTGGCTGGCATCCGGATTGCCTACGGCTATCGCCGACTCCATGTTCTCCTCAGACGTGAAGGATGGCAGGTGAACCACAAACGGGTCTACCGCTTGTATCGCTCAGAAGGCCTGATAATGCGCAAGAAAACGCCCCGGCGCCGGGTTGCGTGTGTCAAGCGAGAGATCCGGCCCGCAGCACTGACCAAGAACGATTGCTGGAGTATGGACTTCGTCTCCGATCAACTGTTTGATGATCGACGTCTCCGGGTGTTAGTGATCCTCGAGAACCACACGCGGGAGTGTCTGGCTCTGGATGTAAGCCCGAGGATCCGTGGCATCGACGTTGTTGCAACACTGGAACGCATCACAACCACACATGGTTTTCCAAAACGGATCAAAGTGGACAATGGACCAGAGTTCATCTCCAAGGATCTCGATCGCTGGGCATACTGGAACCATGTTGAGCTTGATTTCAGCCGGCCTGGCAAACCATCGGACAACGCTCTCGTTGAATCATTCAACTCGCGGTTCCGTCAAGAGTGTCTGAACCAACACTGGTTCATGTCCATCGACGATGCACGTTCGAAGCTCTCCGCGTGGCAACTGGACTACAACACCGAGAGACCACACAGCTCTCTGGGTTACCGCTCACCCGTCCAATGTGAGCCAAATGCAATCAATGAAGAAGCAAGTGCAGCATAAAAACAACCAAAAAACTAACACTGAAACTGGACCAACGATGGGGTGCAGTACCTTGATCCAAAACCTAAGACATGAATTGGATCACTCTTTGGGGGCAGGTCAGTTAAGTGAAAATACAAACTGGGAATATACACGCAAACAACAATTGGAAAAATTTTGTACTTTCTTCCTGCATGGAGATGACTCAGTGAATTATAGTGGAAGAACTTAGGAACGATATTTGCAAAAACCTGCAAAAACTCCTACTTTTTTCCCCAAGTATGGAGCTGATGGTACGATCCTCTTGACCCGATCCCACCTGTTGTTGTCACTTCTTCTTCTCACCCTTCTTCTTATTGCTCCCCTTGTGGCATTGTCGCAGGAACCGGAGGTCATTCGTCCTCCGATGCGCACCGTGCGTGCAGACTGGTTCGGCTTTGAGTACCGTGAGGTCGACCGTCCCCGCGTTGCCCTGGTGTTGAGCGGAGGGGGCGCTCGTGGCATAGCCCAGATCGGTGTGCTCAAGGCCCTCGAAAAGCACAACATTCCGATCGATTTCATTGTCGCAACTAGTCTGGGTGCCGTTGTCGGTGGCCTGTACGCTGCCGGCTATAGCGCGACCGAGCTTGAGAGTCTGGCTGTCTGGACCGATTGGGATGAGGTGCTTTCACTCACCGGTGACACCCGCCGGTCAGACCAGTTCGTAGAGCAAAAAAAGGAAAGTGACCGGACATTTTTCTCATTGCGCTTCGAGGGGTTTGAGCCGGTTCTTCCGGCTGCGGTGTCAAGCGGCCAACGGTTGACGGATTTCCTGAGCTTCCTCGACCTGCAGGCAGTCTATCATAGTGATTCAACCTTCGATGACCTCCGCGTTCCTTTTCGTGCAGTTTCCACCGACCTGATCACCGGGCATCGTGTCGTGATGAAGGATGGTTCACTCGCGGAGGCTCTTCGTGCCAGCTCAACGGTTCCCCTGCTCTTCAATCCCGTTGAGAGAGACACCCTCCGCCTGGTTGACGGCGGTCTCGTGTCAAACATCCCGGTCGACGTTGCCCGCGAAGAGAACTGCGACCTCGTCATTGCCGTGAATACAACGAGCGGTATGCGACGCGTGGAGGAGCTGGATGCTCCGTGGCAAACGGCCGATCAAATCATGGGCATCATGATGCAGTTCGTCAATAAGGAACAGATCGGTCTTGCCGATATTGTGCTGACCCCTGATCTGGGAAGGCATCTTCCATCGGACTTCACGGGGTTGGACTCGGTCATCAGAGAAGGAGAGGAAGCCACAGAACACATTGTTTCACGGTTCCGATTCCTGTATGATTCCACCCTTGCAGCAAACGAAGGTCTGGACATTGTGTTCTCATCGGTGACGGTGGAACAGGCAGGTGTCTGGAACACCGACTCGCTCTGGCTGGCCTTGTGGAACAAGGCGCGCGACAGTACCCGTTCGATGGGTGATGTGAGACGACATCTGGTGAATCTCTTTTCGACCGGTGAGTTGGAGGATGTTTATGCCAGTGTGACGGGCGATGCCAATGGCGTACGTGTTGTCTATACTGTTGTGCCAAACCCTGTTCTG
>DAIPLH010000065.1:9514-10683 GCA_036769325.1 Bacteroidota bacterium | reverse complement strand
GTCTTTTCTTCGTGCCTTCGTGCCTTCGTGGTGAAATCACCCAAAAAAATGGGGCGGTGTTGACGCACCGCCCCGGCGCAAACGAGAGACATGGTGATCTCCGCAGGGCCTGGCCCCGCTGTTTGCTCCAGCAAGGTAGAGAATGAAGAGGAAAAACGCAATTTGAGTTGAACCGCCATGACGCCAAGAACGCCAAGAGGTCGCCAAAAGGAGCACAAACAAATAAGATTTGGTGTCATGGCGCCTTGTCCGAATTCCAGGACGAGCCTGTCCGACTGATACTATTCAACGACGGTCAGACGGGGAATTTTGATTTGTGAAGTGATTGGCTATCCCCTTGGCGTCATGGCGTCATGGCGTCATGGCGCCTTGGCGGTTCAAAATCCCAAGAGAGGGCAAACGTGTTTGACCCGGGATAGGGAATGAGTCAGTCGAATTGGAGTACGCGATCATCAGCGGTTCCATGGAAGTCAATTTCGTAATACTACATTAACACTGGCGTCATACTGGCGTAACGTTGAATCGCTATCTTCACAGCGTCAAAAAAATACCACAATCGTTGACCTGACCCGTCGGAGGGCCGCCGTTCAGGCGGGTACGCCGACTCTTTTCAAAGCGTTCCAAGAGTAGCAGAAACTCTAGTTCACAGGGTGTTGACGCACCTCTTTTTACAACCGTTGTATCAAACGAGAACATGGTGATCCTGCAGGGCCTGGCCTTTTCATGTTTATCAGCGCGACAATGCTGGTCGCGGGAGGTCACCCCGTTTTCAATGGAAGGAGGGTAACCGCTTCGCTTGCCATGATCCCACCAAGGAGTCTTCCGGGGCAATCGTAACCGAGCCGAGAAACATCAGAACTACCACTAGTGACACTTCACTGAATCTCACAAGGAGTAATCATGAAAAGAATTTTCGTTTTGGCGTTCCTGCTCACCGCGATGATCGCGGCTGATGCAGTGGCCGACCGCCCGACCAAGATCCTCGGTCCGGGACTCGGTTCGGGACGGACTATCTACTATCAGACAGTCACAGATCGTGTGCTGTCCAATGATACAACCTACATCCTCACCGGAATCTACGTTGTGGATTCTCTCGAAACATTCTCCATCCAGCCCGGCACGGTGGTACTCGGGGATGCAGGTGGCGGTGGCGGTACAACACTCATGAT
>DAIPLH010000065.1:0-9504 GCA_036769325.1 Bacteroidota bacterium | reverse complement strand
ATGTTCGATCGTCTTCACGAGCATTGCACAACCTGGTCAGCGAGCCTCAGGGGACTGGGGAGGCGTCGTTATTCTCGGAAAGGCTCCAACCAATCAGGCCAACCCCGTCATTGAAGGCGGACTTCTGCCGGGAACATACGGTGGAGGCGGGATCGGACTTGGGGATCCGAACGACAACAGCGGGATCTTCACGTATGTCAGAATTGAGTATCCCGGCTATCGGTTCCAGGTCAATAACGAAGTCAACGGCTTGACCATGGGAGGTGTGGGAAGGGGAACGGAGATCCATCATGTTCAGGTCAGCTACTCCAACGATGATTCGTTCGAGTGGTTTGGTGGAACGGTGGATTGCAATAACCTCGTCGCCTATGCGGGCTATGATGACGAGTTCGACACCGACTTCGGTTACATCGGGCGTTTGCAATTCCTGTTTGGCTTGAGGGATCCAAACCGTTGTGAGTTGAGTGGTGTTGGACAATCGAATGGATTTGAGAGCGACAATGAAGGAACAGCTTCATCGACGGAGCCGAGGACCCATCCGATGTTTTCAAATGTAACTCTGGTCGGACCGCGCAGGACCGATGCAGTGGCCATCCCTGGAGCACCGCTGGTGTGGGAGTATGCCGCAGTGGTACGAAGGGGTTCAGAATTGAGCCTTTACAATTCCGTCATAATGGGTTACAAGGGAGGATACTCGCAGCGAGACAACCAGAGTATGCTTTCGGCGCAGGCAGACGACCTTCAGGCAAGAAATGTCAGTCTCCAGGAAGATGGCACGCTAAATAGTCTGCACACTTCCGGTACCATTCCTCCGGGTTTTGACATTGTCACATGGTGGAATACAGGCGGTTGGGGCAATCTTGGCGCAGCGGCTGCCAACAGCGATCGGCTCCCGAGCACGATCGGGCTTGTGGATATGTCGGATTTCAACGACCCGGACCCCCGTCCAGGTGTTGGCTCTGAGCCAGCGACCGCAGGTACAGAGTTTACAAATCTCAATGTGCTCGCAGGAGGATATTTTACCTCAACCACGTATCGTGGTGCATTTAACCCGAGCCTGGCCAGAGATGTTCAATGGGATGCAGGATGGTCCAACTACGATCCCCAGAATTTCAACGTCAATGGCTTTACCGTCACTGACCTTGTGACTGGTTGGAATATTGTAGGTGTCGATCGGACTCCCGCGTCATTTGCTCAGACAGCTCTCTATCCGAACGCCCTCAGCATGTGGGAGTACAACGAACTATCCGGAACCTATGTCAACAAGACCGGCGGAACGCTGGTAAATGGCGAAGGTTACTGGTTGAATTCGCCGCTTGCGGAATGCGTCATGATTGAAGGGACAAGCCTTGCATCAGTCTCCAAGATGACCGGCGCCGCAGGTTGGACCCTCGTTGGTTCAGCAAGCAGTCCGGCAGACTATCCGGCCGATGTGATGATTACCGGTGGTACCGCGCTCAGCGGACCATGGTTCTTCAACGGCGCATCGTACGCTGTTGTCAACGTAATCAAGCCCGGAGTTGGTTACTGGTTCAATGTCAGCGCTCCATCAACGATCACCATCACTCCATAACTTTGTGAAACGCAATTCTGAACGAAAAGGAATAAATGCAATGAAAAAATCAATCGGAACGTTGTTCCTGGCCACAGCGATGCTGTTCCTTCTGGGAGCAACCGCTTTTGGTCAGACGCAATTCGGAATTCCGGTGACCTTTACCAATGGAACGAACACGACGATCGTGACGTTCGGCGTCAGCGGTGACGGCCCCGGTGGAGCAATCACAGACAACACACGCGGGATCGATATCGGAGCGATTTTCGGAGCTTACGAAGAGTCCGAACTTCCTCCGGCACCGCCGACCCCGGTGTGGGAGGTTCGTTTCTCAGCATTGCCTGGCGATCCGTCCCTCGGGACAGGTCTCGCGGCAAGCTACTACGGCTTCACAAGTTCCGGACAGGTTGACGCGTACAAGGTTGATCTCTTTGGAACGGCAGTAACAGGCCCCATTACCATCTCATGGCCGAGCAACATTGAAGACTTCTCCACCACCTGCACTCTTCAGGGAGACCTGCTTGATCCGGGAATCGGGGTTGTCGACATGATTGCCACGACCAGTGTTGTTGTTCCTAATGGCGCGCTGCTCGCAGCAGCGGATATCAGAATCACCAAGACCGGCGCGTTTGCTCCATCGCCGGGCCCGACGTTTTCGATAGCTCCTGCAGCACCGCTCAATTTCGGAAACGTTCCTGTTGGTGGAAGCTCAACCATTCAGGTAACGGTGACGAACCTTGGCAGTGCAAATACGCTGACAATCAACTCGGCTCCGACGACTCCGGCGAACTACACCATCGTTCCAAATCCGCCAATCGCATATCCGATCAACATTGCTGCGCTGGGCAACTATGACTTCGACATCACGTTCTCACCGGTTGCATCTGGTGCACAGAGCGGAGATGTCGTGTTTTCGCACAACGCTCCGGGTTCACCGACTGCGTACGCCGTCACCGGAACTGGTGTGAGCCAGGGCGGGACGCTGGATTTCTCAACGACAGCGATCACCCGGTTCGATAATACTGTCGGCTACACCGAAAAGATTGCGTTGAACGGCTACGTTGGCAGTCCCTTGAAGGCGTTGCAGTTTGAGTTCGTAACAAACGGACTTTTGATCCTGCGCAGCATTGCTAAGGGATCGGATATCAGCACTCCGTCGAATGCTTGGAATTTCAACTATGTGTTGTCACGTGGTCCGGTCAACGCCGACGGCTCCAGCAATGACACCATCAAGGTTGTACTCTATGGCAACGGAACAACTACGCTGGCTCCCGGAACATATCCGAACCTGTTCGATTTCAGCTACGATGTGGTGAACATCTCGGATCCCGATATGCAGACAACAACAATTGCATTCGATGATCCAACCGTAGCCGGAAGTCTTGTAGATGGAACGAATGCCGGCATCATCGCGGGCACCGACCAGACAGTCACGGTCAACAACCGGACACTACTTGGCGACGTTAACGATGATGACGTGATCGATATTCTTGACCTTCTCGAAGTAGTTGATCACATCGTCGAGATCGATCTTCTCAGCCCTGATGAATTCATCCGCGCAAACATTGCTCCGTGGACAATTGGCGCTCCGGCTCCAACTCCCGATGCAGTGGTGAACGTTCAGGATCTCGCGGTCATCCAGAATATTATTCTGACAGGCGTGTATCCGAGCGGTGAACCTGCTGAAACACCGGTCTCCATTATTCCTCTTGCTGATGGAGCCGTTTCTGGTGGCCAATCACTCGCGAAGCTTGAGCCCGGAATGGATGCCAAGGTGACACTCCACGTCACCCGAACCGGTATCGCGGTGCGCCTTGAGACCGCGGTTGCCGTAAAGGGAATTCAGCTTGAGTTCGCAGACGTCACGGCGCCTGAACTCATCGAGATCACAACTCTGCTTGGCCAGGGATTCTATCTCTCCAAGCCGGGTGAGTTGACTGTCCTTCTTTACAATCAGGCAGGCGGTTCGGCGGTTCAACCAGGCGAAGCGATTGTCGCAAACCTCCCGTTTGACATCAGCGATCCGGGACGCGCGAAGATCACGAATGTTGTTCTCGCCGACATGAACAACCAGGCTCTGAAGAACGTAGGGGTTGAAATCAGTCTCTTTGATGCCCCCGAGCTTCCGACCGAGTTCGCGCTTGAACAGAACTACCCCAACCCGTTCAATCCGACAACCAACATCCGGTTCTCGGTCCCTGAACTTGCAAACGTCAGAATCTCCATCTACAACCTGCTGGGCCAGGAGATCCGGACGCTGTTAGCCGATCAGGTCGACCGTGGAACACGGATCGTCGAGTGGAATGGAAAGGACAACAGCGGTCGTTCAGTTCCCACCGGTACGTACATCTACCGGATGACTGCTGATGGCTTCTCCCAGGCCAACAAGATGTTGTTGCTGAAGTAAGTCTCACAATCCGTGCCCTGCGTGAGCGGGGCACGGGTTCTCTTTTTCGGATGAAACGCTTCAACCCCACATTACAAGGAGAACACAGTGAATATCTTTTCGAGCAGGTTACACAAGACGCGTCCTGGACGCATTCTCGGATTAGTCGTCCTCTTGCAGTTTGTCACCATGGCAACTCTCGTCGCCCAATCCGCAAGATTTCAGATCCCTCTCACACTTGAAGCCGCATCCGGTCCGGTACACTCGACAGTCCTCCTTTTTGGAATATGCGGGGATGGACCAGGAGGTGCTATCACAGACAATACATACAGCATCGATATTGGTCCGGAGATCGCGGACTACGAAGAAGTTGAGTTGCCTCCTCCGCCTCCCGTTCCTATTTTCGACGTTCGCTTCAAGGACATTCCAGGCCGCGCACCCGGGACTTTTGGCACCGGAATCGAGGATGACTATCGCGGCTATTTTAACGTCGCTCAGGTTGATTCCTACCTGGTCCAATGTCTCGGATCGGATCTGACCGCGAACACACTCCGAATATCCTGGCCTTCGGATCTCGCGACGTACGGCACTGCATGGGTCCTGAAATCCCAGTTCGGCCTCTTTGCAGATGTTGATATGCTGACGGCAACGGAGACGACCGTGAATGGAGCGCTCGCGTCAGCGGGTGGAATTCTGATCATCAAGACAGGTGCAATGGGAATGACCTCAGATGCCGGGGACACTGACTCCGGACTCCCGAAAGATTTTGCCCTTTTCCAGAACTATCCGAATCCTTTCAATCCTTCGACGGAGATTCGGTTCAGCGTTCCGAAGACCGCTCACGTGCGGCTTTCGATCTACAACCTGATCGGGCAGCATGTGGAAACCCTTGTCGATGAAGAAAAGCCTGCAGGAAACTATGCCGTGCGATTCAACGCATCACGCCTCTCATCCGGCGTGTACCTCTATCGCTTTGATGCAGGTAGTTTCTCTGAGACCCGCTCAATGGTTTTCGTGAAATAGATCCTGGTATTAATCGCAGAGACGCGGAGTACGCGGAGAAATCGCAGAGATGTAACCCGAATGTTTTTTGGACTACCGACTACTGACTTCCCCCAAAGGGGGTCCTTTGGACCGACTATTTTACTGAATAGACTGAACGACTGAATGACTCTTCTACTTGTTGCTTTGACTCTCTTTCCAGGTCAATCGCTTGCTGGGAGCGGGCACATAAATATCTCTGTTCCACTCCATTTCGCCGACGCCTATGGACATGCCCACACAATCGTTTTGGGTATTGATTCGAGAGCGACCTATGGCTTTGACGCTGAACTGGAAGAAATGCCGGTACCTCCGGTTCCGGTGAGTACAGTTTTTGACGTTCGTTTTCTGGATCCGGATGGAAGGAAGCAGTACCCCTATGAGACATCGTACCGGGACTTCCGGCCGTATGTCTATCCTTCTCAAAGGGATACATTCCACGTCCGGTTTCAACCGGCTGCATCATACTACCCAATGATCATCACGTGGACCCGTGATGCAACGCGGGACTTTGAGCAGGCGACGATGGTGGTTGATGAGGGTGGGACGGAGAGGAAGATCGACATGATCAGTGAGCATCGGGCCAAATTGATGTCGGGCTCCCGGCTCATGATTATTACCAGGGGACCGCGACAGAAAACGGAATGAAGCCTCCTTCTCAGCGAACATGGAGAGGCAGGTTGCCGTGAAGACCGGGTCTTTCATGTACATACCTGCGGCGGTCATCCTCGGATTTCTGAGACCACTCGCACTCACCGGCGGATTGGATAATCCATCATTCTTTGATGCGGATGGAAGCGCGAGTGGGAGCCCTCGTACGCAGGACAGCATTTCCTTTACAACCGTTCAGGGATGGAATCTGCTGAGTCTGCCTCTTGTCCAGGAGGACATGTCGCCGGAGAGTGTGTTCGGTGACGATTTTGGCGAGGACTTTTTCTCGGTGTATGAATACGGGGGAGTCCTTTCCGGATATCTCCTTGCTGACACGCTCGTTCACGGGCAGGGCTTCTGGCTCAACTCATTCGACTCGAGGCCCGTTACTGCTGCAGGGAGAAGGGAAGCCATCGTTACCGGACCGCTTCAACTTGACTGGAATCTGATCGGCAACCCATTTCCCGATCGGATCGAGGTCTGCAATCTCAGATTCTCCGACGGCACCGAGTTGAAGGCGATGAACGATGCTGCGAGAGCAGGATGGCTGGTCAATGCAGTTTACTCATACTCCGGCGGCGGCTATGTCGTTGAGCAATCGGTTCTGGAGCCGTGGCTCGGGTACTGGATATCCCTTCTTCGATCAGACATCTCGATTCACTATGAGTTGCGGGAGTTTACTCCGGGATCAGGTTCAATGGAGAACAGGCAATCCGTCGCTGGCAATCTGATGCTCATCAGGGTTACTCAGGAGAGTGAAGATGGGATTCGGAACACAGGCGAAGCATGGTTTGGAACTGATGGGATGGCAACTTCAGGATTTGATCCCGTTTTCGATGCTCCAATGCCTCCTGCACCGCTTCATCGGCATTCTCTTCAGGTGGGATTTGAACCTTCACAGGGTCATTCACTGCTGCTGAGGGACATCAGGAACACAACCAGTGACCTGTGGAACCTTGTTGTTACATCCACGGATACGGGAAGGGTGCTGGTCTCATGGTTTTCAGACGGGGTTGCCGGTCGGTTCGATTTTGTCGTTCTGAATTCAACAGAGGAGATTGTGGCTGAGTCAGTTGACGACGGATTTGAATTCACATTGCACGGGACGAGTGAACGTTTCATTGTTGAGAGGAGAAACCCTGTTGGCGGGAATTCCGCGTCGAACAGGGAGTAGTGGTTGTTCAGCAGGATGCTGTTACTGACGGCGGAGGTCTGTATGTTTCCACTTTCGGAGGTGGTTCATGCCGATCAACAAACAGTGGGGGTTTGTACTCCGCCGTCAAATATTTTCTCAAACAACACACCCCGAAAGGGTCGTTGCCCATCGGGTTTCGGACTGTTTATGCGGTCCTGTCCCAGTCTCTAACCGCTGAAATACCCATCTTCCCATTCAAATTGGTCATCTTTTCTTAACAATTTGTTAACACGTTTGACCATTGGGATTGCATAACATCTTCATACCTTTAAGCCCGTTGTGGGCTTCCACTACGCCCAAAAAGTAACCACTCAACCACATGAGGGTCAGGACTCATGAGAGTATTTTTTCTCAGCGGATTAGTGTGCCTGGCGGTCCAGTTTGTCGCCGGTCAGGACAAGGATATGGAAAAAGAGCTGGAGGAAATGAAGGGTGTGATTGAGGGGGTTCAGGAGTCATTCGGGGAATATCGCGGTTACGTGAATGACCTCCGGAAAATCAAGATCAGCGGCTACGTCCAGGCGCAGTTTCGAAATGCAGACCTTGAGGGAACCGCGGCATCCTACTCGGGAGGAAACCTTCCCGCGAATGTCAACAAGGCATTTGAACTGCGGAGAGGCCGGATCAAGATTCAGTATGATGATGTATTGACCCGGTTCGTGTTTCAACTTGACGGTCGCCAATCCGGTGTAACAGTCAAAGACGCCTATGCCGCTATCACAGAACCGTGGCTGCGATCAATCGGCTTTCAGATCGGGATTTTTGACAGGCCGTTCGGGTACGAGGTAACGTACTCATCGAGTTCCCGTGAATCCCCGGAGCGCTCACGCGTTGTTCAGACACTCATGCCGGGTGAACGTGAGCTTGGTGCAAAGCTTTTTTATGCTCCACAATATGGAGGGATGAGTTTCCTTCGTATCGACGCGGGAGTCTTCAATGGAGCAGGCCCCCTCAGTCCGGAATTTGACAACTTCAAGGATTTCATTGGCCGTGTCGGTATACAACTTCCCTTCGAAGAAGCCGCGGCTGAGTTGGACCTTGGGGTCTCCGGCTATCTTGGTCAGGTTCGGAATGCGACGAAGTACGTGTGGTCGATGGGTTCACCGACTGAGGGATTTGTGGTCGATTCATTGGCTGAAAACCTCGACAGTGGGGTGGATCGGAATTACTTCGGCGTTGATGCGCAGTTCTATTATGATCTCCCCATTCTGGGTGGGATGGCGCTTCGGGGTGAGGTCATCACGGGAACACAGCCCGGTGGATCAACAATCGCAACTCCTCCCGACGCCTTCGGTATCCGGCCGACCACCATCAGCCCTCTTGCGCAACCAACAGGACCTGTCTACCGGCGTGATTTCCTCGGGTGGTACGTCAATCTGGTTCAGAACCTCGGTTCGAACCATCAACTTGTCGCCAAGTATGACGTCTACGACCCAAACACTGCCGTCAGCAGCATGGATTTTTCAGGGAGCAATAACCTGTCTCCGGCAGATGTGAAGTTCACAACGCTTGGACTCGGCTACATCTTTCATTGGAATGAGTACGTGAAGTTCGTCTTCTACTATGAATGGATCTCCAACGAAGAAGTGAATTCCGCTGCTTCCTCCAATCCGGATCTGGCGCCATTTGTGAGCGACTTCAAAGACAACATTTTCACATTCAGGACACAGTTGAAATTCTGATGCGATGTGACCTGCACGAACAAACGAAAGGAAAGAGATACATGAAGCGAATCCTTCTGTTCATTGCACTCTCTGGTCTGTTGTGGGGAGTGTCCAATGCCGAAGAAAAGGTAACTGTAAAAGGATCGGACACGATGGTCATCCTTTCGCAGCGCTGGGCAGAGAAGTATATGGCTGTACATGCCGACGTGACAATTCAGGTCACGGGCGGCGGGTCAGGAACCGGGCTTTCCGCCTTGATCAACGGAACTACGGACATTGCCAATTCATCGAGACCGATGAAGAACAGCGAACGCGACAAGCTGAAGGAACGGTTCGGGACACGCGGAATTGAAATCAAGTGTGCCCTGGACGGATTGGCGATCTATGTGAACAAAAAGAGCCCTGTGAAGGAGCTCACTCTTGCACAGGTGAAAGACATCTACACGGGAAAAATCAGGAACTGGAACGAGGTGGGTGGACCTGACAAAAAGATCATCCTGTATAGCAGAGAGAACAATTCGGGAACGTATGTGTATTTTCTCGAGAATGTTCTTTTAGGCGAGGACTTTGCGGCAACAACGCAGTTCCTTCCTGGGACAGCCTCGGTGGTTAACGCAGTTTCGAAGGACGAAGCAGGGGTCGGATACGGCGGTTCCGCGTATGGCGAGGGGATTGTCGAACTGGGCGTTAAGAAGGATGAGAATTCACCGGCCTATACGCCAAAGTTAGAGAATATTGCAACCGGCAACTACCCGATCAGTCGGTATCTCTATATGTATGTGAGGAACAGACCGGAAGGCGCCATGAAGAACTTCATTGATTGGACACTGAGCGACGAGGGGCAGGCAATTGTGACGGAGGTTGGTTACTTTCCGATAAGGTGAACCGTGACCAGAAACAAGAGCGAGAAAGAGCTCAGCCTGATGGCTAAGCCGGTCTATTCAAGACCTCCGCGGGAGGCACCTTCAAACGGGAGCGGAGTTGGACAATCCGGGTCTGCCCCGCGCGCATTCCA
>DAIPLH010000416.1:0-2996 GCA_036769325.1 Bacteroidota bacterium | reverse complement strand
TAGAATCTGGGTGCCAGGCTTTCCCTCGCGTGTGCCGGCGAAAAACCCAACACCCGGTCCGACCTGGCAGCCCGCGCAAGGAGGGCAGATTTTATCAGTCCCTGGAAATCGATTGTAATATCATAATCGCAGAGCCGAAGTTGTTTCAAAGTCTGCAGGACGGACCAGGGGTCGATCGCTATAACATTGGTGACACCGTCAACCATGTCAACAATCCCCCGAAACCGGTGTTCAACAAGCCAATCGATCCTTGCTGCCGGGAATGTCTTCCTGAGGACTGCAAATGCAGGGACTGTGTGCACAATGTCCCCCATCGAACTCAGCCGGACCACGAGGATGGACTTCGGCTGGCTCATTTGAGTCGCTCCTGTTCATTCCCGACGACATCGAGTTCATATAGCACGACTGAGGTGTCAGAAAATATCTCTCTCCCGTGACGGTTTGCAAGCGCCAACAACATCGGGTGTTCCAGAGTGACCCTCACTTTCCAGGCAGCATGATTGGCGAACCATGGAGGAAATTGCCTGACGAGGAGGAGGTGAGTGATTTCCAACCTCCGGATGTCCGAAAGGAGGTGCTCGTGAGAATCATAGTGAAAGGAATCCTGCAACCAGTAATTGGCCCAAAATGAGGCATGGCGGAGCATGGCGGTGTTCTCGTTATCTGTTCCGAGGAGAATCCGGGAACCTGTCGGAAGTTCCCGGTTTGCAAACTCCACTGCGGGATAGTCGCGCAAAGAGCCGGAACGCAGATATTCATCTTTCTCCATGCTCCCGATGGAAACAGCCCATGCCAGCGGAAGATCGGGATGGAGCCGGGAGTGAGCAATCTCCACGGTAAAGATGATTGCTGCTGCCACAATGGGGATTGCCGTGACAGAGCCCCACCTGTGCGCGACGTAGGAGATCCCCGCGACACCAGTCACGTAGGCAGGAAGGAGGAAACGAATGTGAAACGAACCAGTCAGACAGATGAAGGTCGCAAAGGCGGACGAGAATATCATCAAAACTGCATTTGGATAATTTCTTGAAAGCCATATCACCAACACCGATCCCACCACGGCCACAACGACCCGGATGCCGGAGTAAAGCATGATGTTGGCTTGAGTCAACGGAACCGACGATGGGAGTCCATGAGAGGCGTCGATCAGTCTATAGAGAGACACATATCGTTCGGAACCGGAGGCTGAGAGTTCGTTTCCTCCGAACACAGGCTGGAACAGAGGATACAGTGGATTTTCTGTCACAATCCAGGTCTTCACGTACCACGGGGCGACGATCAGAAAGGCAACTGCGCCGAACAACAAACAGCGCTTCAGAGAGACTGGAGTGCCTCCCTGCCGACCTCTCAGGTACAGCACGATGAGTATTGAAGCGATGACACAGATCCCTTGCAGTTTGGTTGTCGCTGCAAGACCTGCGAGGATTGCTGTGAGGACAATTGCTGGCAGTTCATTCCTTCTCCCACTCGTGGAATCGAGAACAAGAAGAGAAAGAAGCGCAAAGCATGCAGAAGCGATATCAATCATTCCTGTAGACATTTCCCACCAGAACACCCATTGAAGCAGAAGAAGAACAATTGCAAGTGCCGCACTCAGCCGGCTTCCAATTCTTCGCGCAATGAGATAGACAAGTGCAATCACGATGACGCCAAAGAGAAATGGCACAACTCCCACCGGTGCATCAGGATAGATCGTGATCAGGATCCCATAAAGGAACTCAACAGCCATGGGCCAGTTCGTTGGTGTAATGGTGAGAATATGATGAAACCTTCCCTCGGAGAAAAAACGGAGGGGTCCGGTAAGGTGATAGGAAAGAACGTCGATATCGGTCGCCGGTAGCACAGTCCGCAGGAAGATGAGGGCTAACAAGCATGAGACTGTTGCAAGGAGCGCCCACTCCCACCATTGCAGGGCCCAACGACTACGCGCTTGTTTCTGCACTTGCCGGAGGAAACTGATCACGTCGGGCAGGAGAAGCACGCCCAACACGAGAGCAGAAATCCGGATGATGACGGGAGTTCCGATTCCTGCACAAAGGAGAAGGAACGGGAGAAACTGCAAAGCACCGAGGCCCAAACCGATACAGATGAAGGCTTCAGAAACCGGGTCGTCCGCTCTCCAGTGTGCCCATCGCAAGAGGCGAAGTCCGAGTGCAGAGGAGAGGATGACCAGTGCAACAAGAGACAGGAGACCGATAAGAAGGGGAGGCATTCCTGGCTAGCCAGAATATGCGACGGGATTACTCACATCAGTGGGGAATGCGGCTGGAGGCTAAGCGTCTTCTCAGCGACCTTGCATTTGCCTGAGCAACAAGTGCCGTCACCCGATTTCCGTCCTTTTGGAGCTGAGTTCCCGGATGTTCAATTCCTAATCTGGCCGTGATCGATGCAGCATAGCTGTCCGAGCAGCCCGAATGGGAAAGAAGAACCCCCCGGGCTCTTTCTCCAATACGGTCGCGCTCCTCCGTGTTATCCAGCAACCGGACGATATCCGCGGTGAGTTGCCGGCGATCAGTCTTCACAATTCCTCCCTCTCTGTGAAACTCGTCAACCATCTCCTGGAAATTCCAAACCTCAGGACCAACCAGAACGGGGCACGCGTACGCGGCCGCCTCGGCAATGTTGTGTCCACCCTTCCTTGCGAACGTTCCTCCCATGATGACGATGGGGCGGAGGCTGTACACGGCAGTCAGCCATCCCACCTGGTCCAGTACAAGGATGTCCCATGAATCATTCAGCTCGGTTGCCGTTGACCAGCGTTGCACACGAAATCCTCTTGATCTGGCGAAATCGACAAGTGGCGCAGAGCGCATCACATTCCTTGGTGCGAGGACGAGCCGTGTCGTTCTTCCGATTTTCCGAAGGTATGCGAAGGATTCAATAATCCACTTTTCCTCCGGGGGATGTGTGCTTCCACCAACGAGCAGCTCACCACCGGCCCGGATCAATGTGTGCAAACGGAGGTTTGATGAACGAGGGAGAATCGGGTTTGGCAC
>DAIPLH010000415.1:0-3009 GCA_036769325.1 Bacteroidota bacterium | reverse complement strand
AGCAGTTTCTTTGCCTCGTCGTCCGTGTATGGACGCGGATTGAATTTCCATTCGTATGCCATCACTTCGTTTCCTTCTGTTGGTCGTTGCATTTCTGCCGGACCTCCCCGGGTGAACCCGGGGAGAAGCGATACGGCTCCGGTGGCCGCGGCGGCTTTCATGAATGATCGACGCTTCATGTCAAACGCCTTTCAGCGTACCCGCCTTCTTGTACATCCAGGCAACAGCCCCCCAGCCGAGCAGGATCGCTCCCAGGAGATACCATTCACTGTTTGCTCCCGGTACGACGGTGTGTGCATTGATCATGGTGTACAGCAACGGGACTGACATGTACGTATTGTGGCGGGAACGTTGTCCTGCTATTGCAACCAGTGCAGCATCAGGCGCAGTTCCTCCTTTGACGGCAGCAATGATTTTCTTTTGGGATGGCCAGATCCGCATCCAGACGTTCGCCGCCATGAGCGCTCCGAACATCGATCCGATATGGATGTTATATGCCCGATAAGAAAATCCACCCCAGTGAATCATCAGGTAGGTGATAAGGACAACAACCACAAATGCGACTGCGCCAAACACCTTGATGTTCTTGCCAAGCGCCTTGGCGAGCTGGTCATACAACCCAAACATCAGGAAAGTGAGAGCTGCCATAACGATCGCTCCGGTGCTCCAGCCGTTTGGTTCCTCGAACATCAGGCCACCGTGGTAGAACACGAGGAGTAACAGCAGCACGCCGGTGCTCGCTGTGTATACTGCACCCCACCGGAACCAGTAGAGCGCGCGGGGCATAAGCTCCGGCACCATCTTTTTCTTCGTGTCCCCGTCCAGCACTCCCCCGATCTGCGCATTTACGAAATTGAAGAAATACAAATGCCCGATCCACAAGATCCCCGCTCCAACGTGTAACCAACGAAGCAATACACCAAGGGCATCCATGGAAACTCCTTTCGATTTGAGATTTGAACGAGTGAAAAGAAGAAAGCAGAAACGGATTACAGATTACTGATTACGGATTGCGGATTTACAACAGAATACGGATTACAGAACACAGATTACAGACGACGGATTACAGAAAAACACGGATTTCAGACTACAGATTGCAGAATACGGACTATCGACTGTCGACTACAGACTAAACAGTCTATACAGTCTATTCAGTCTTTCCAGACATAGAGCTTACACGCCAAACGAACTCCCGCAGCCGCACGTCTTTGCGGCCATAGGATTGTTGAAGACAAAGCCTTTTCCGTTCAGTCCGTCGCTGAAATCCAGAACGGTGCCGGACAGGAAGAAAAGACTTTTCGGATCAACAAACACCTGAATTCCGTGCATCCAGAATACATTGTCCTTTTCCTTCGGGGCCTCATCAAATGCGAGGACGTACGTCATCCCCGAACATCCACCACCCTTCACCCCAAGGCGAAGGCCATGGGTTTCAGGGATATTGTTCTCCTGCTTCAGCCTTCTCACCTGTTCAGCCGCCTTCGCTGTGATGGAAAGCTCTTCTTTGATTTCAGGCTTGCTTATTGTGTTTGCATCCATTGTTTGCTCCGTTTTTTTACATTCCCAATTCAAGTCGCGCAGCCTCGGACATCATGCTCTGGGTCCAGGGCGGATCCCAGACAATCTTGACAATTACATTCGTTACCCCCGGCACCGTTTTCACCTTGTTCTCAACGTCTTTCGGCAGGGTCTGTGCAGCCGGACAGTGCGGTGTAGTCAGGGTCATAATCACAAGGACACCTCCATCCGCCGCAACCTTGACTTCATAGATCAGGCCCATCTCATAGATGTTCACCGGGATCTCGGGATCAAAGCAAGTGCGAATGGCATCGATCGCCTGATGATAGATCATCCCCTGCTCCACCGTGCTGAGCTCTTTTTGTGTTCCTGTGTTCTGTACTTCAGTCATTGCTTGTGCTAGCCCGTTTTGATTCCAGTTAGAAGTTATAGCCTTTCAACGCAGAGACGCGGAGTACGCAGAGAATCGCAGAGGGTGCTTTTGCTCTCGGCTCTTTGCTCTCGGCTCTTCGCTCTTGGCTCTTGGCTCTCTGCTCTTCGCTCTCTGCTCTTCGCTCTCTGCCCTTTCCTCTTGGCTCTTACTCCGTGGTTACAGTTTCTTTCTTCATCTCAACGGCTGCTTTCAACGTATGCCAGGGAAGACTTGCGCACTTGACACGCGCAGGAAATTCCGAAACGCCCGAGAAGACAGCAAGCTTGCCGAGTCGTTCGGCAGCTTCACCTCGCGGAAATAGCCCTTTCACGAGGCGATGGAATTCGCTGAACAGTCGCTCCATTTCTGACTTCGTTTTTCCCTTGATAATCTGTGTCATGACCGAAGCGGATGACTTTGAGATCGCGCATCCGGCGCCGTCAAAACTGACATCCGCGATGACATCGTTATCCATCTTCACATACACCGTGTAGTGGTCCCCGCAGAGGGGATTGAATCCCTCGATCGAGAAGTCGGCGTCCTTCATCGCATGATAATTGCGAGGGCTCTTGTTATGATCCAGAATGACTTCCTGGTATAGGTCCTGCAGTTCCGACATTATCCCAGAACCTCAACGACTTTCTGCAACCCCTTTATGAGCAGATCCACCTCATCCTTCGTGTTATAGAACGCGAACGATGCACGGGCTGTTGCCGGGATCCCGAAGCGTAGCATCACCGGCTGTGCGCAGTGGTGTCCGGTCCTGATTGCAATCCCTTCATGATCCAGTATCGTTCCGATATCGTGCGGATGAATTCCTTCGATCACAAACGAAAGGACGGGCGCCTTCTCCTTTGCGGTCCCAACAACCCTGGCGCCGGGGATCCGCTGAAGCTGCTCTGATGCATAGGTCAGGATCTCGTGTTCATACTCCAGTGCAGCATCCCGGTCGATTCGTCCCAGATAGTCGATCGCTGCACCGAGTCCGATACCTCCGCCGATGTTCGGTGTTCCTGCCTCAAATTTATGGGGAAGATCGTTATAGATGGTCTTCTCAAATGTTACCGATTTGATCATAT
>DAIPLH010000414.1:2138-3014 GCA_036769325.1 Bacteroidota bacterium | reverse complement strand
CATGTGTAAAGGATGTCACTGGTCTGTACAACCAAGGGAGGGGGAACCTGAATTTGTATAGCCGGGGGAGAGTTCTATGACAAACAAAAAACGAAGGTGAGACACCAAGCGGCAATCAACGACAAGGTGGAAATGAAAAGAACTCTGATGTTCCCGCTGAAGGTCGTCCTGTATGTCTCGATGATATCAATCTCTCAGGCCGGATGGGATATCCTTCCGAATTCCCCCACAGCAGACTATCGCCACGATGATATTTTCTTCCTCAATCCACGCCTGGGCTGGATAGCGAACGGTGCCGGGGAAATACATCGCACAACCGATGGCGGGGATACGTGGATGCATCTGACTTCCATCAGTGGATATGGCAGGTGCATTGGTTTTGTTGATTCATTGAACGGTTGGGTAGGGACACTCGGTGGGTTCACGGGAGCGCTTCTTGTGACCTCCGACGGCGGCTTCAGTTGGAACGCGATCACGGATTTCTCAGGGCCTCCTCCGGAGTCGGTCTGTGGAATCAGTGTTGTGAACGATTCTGTGATCTTTGCCTCAGGGGCATACTACGGCGTCCCGCGAGTCCTGAAGACTACCGACCGGGGGACAAACTGGATGAGTTTTAGCCTCGACACGCTTGCGGGATCACTGGTCGATTGCTATTTCTTCACTCCGGATTCCGGTATCGTTGTGGGTTCGACAGGCCCTGGATCTGCGTATGGTGAAGCCTTGATTCTCTTCACCGCCGATGGAGGAAATACATGGGCGAGAAATTTCGTCGGACCTCGTGATGAGGAGCTCTGCTGGAAGATATCATTTCCTTCGGCGAACGTGGGCTATGTATCGATAGAGGATTTCTCCGCGCCCGGCCCGGTGTATTTCCTT
>DAIPLH010000414.1:0-2128 GCA_036769325.1 Bacteroidota bacterium | reverse complement strand
GCAACGTGGAGCGAGAAGGTGTTTCTCGACTTCCATTTTGACGAGCAGGGTATAGGCTTTGCCACGGACAGCCTTGGATGGATCGGCGGCTGGGGAGGTCCAACGTACACAACCACTGACGGGGGCGATACCTGGAGTGAAACAGGTCCGGGAATGTTCGTCAATCGCTTCCGCTTTCTGGGGGATTCTCTTGGCTATGCTGTCGGAAGCCGGGCATTCAGGTATTCCGCCGACTCCGTGAGCACCGGGGTTGATCTGGCAGGCGAACCTATCGTCATGCGCTACAAACTGTACCAGAACTTTCCGAACCCATTCAATCCGACGACGACCATCCGTTTCTCACTCCCGGGTCTGGTTCATGTCAGACTATCAATTGTCGACCTCCTTGGCCGCGAGGTCGCGGTCATTGTTGATGAAGTAAGATCAGCCGGAGACCACATTGTAGTGTGGAGCGGGAGGAACAGTATGGGGGCAGAGATTTCCTCGGGTGTCTATGTCTACAGAATGCAGACAGGGGATCAAACCCTGAGCAGGAAGCTCATGCTGGTGCGGTAATCAGTCTCCGTTTTCTACCTTTCAACAATCCACACAACTGCATCCCAATTGCAGAGAGGATAATCTGTGCCTACGCTCAAGTTTTTCCTCTCGGTCGTTCTCGTTGGCTACCTCGTCAATCTTCTAATTGTACTGGGAAAGTTTGCCTACCATTGGTGTCGGGCCCTGTGGTCGAAAAGCGTTTGGTTCAACATGGGGCTGTCCGGACCCGAAAGCGAGGGCGATAACCTTTATTATAGGGTCACCATCGTCCCATTGTTTTACGATGAGCCAAAGCGTCTTTTCACCTTTTCGTTCGGTCTTCGTGGCTTTCAGTTCTACTTCATCCCGGTTGAACGAATCACCAAAATACTCATAAGTGAACTCAGCAATCTTCAGTCGTGGCAGGTCCTTTTCGATTCAGCATGGGTCAATCAGCCTGGGAGAATCCCTGTAATAAGATTTAATTTTTCCGGTTCAGCGCGCGTTGGGACCGGGTTTTCTCCGGGAACCGACGTGATTTTTTTTATGGAGAATGAGGTTGACAATGAGCACCTGGATCGGTTCACCAATGAATCCTACAAGAATCTGGTCACACATGTTTGCACGATTTTCAGTCCCCCGGCGCTCATTGTGAAGACAGGAAACACGTGGAGCATCGGATACAAGGACCCTGAGATCGGGAGGAGGATCATCACGCGTTTGTTTGAAGAAGTTGGAAAGAAGGTGCTTGATAAGAACAGACTGGATGGTGACGTCAGAATCAGCTCAAGCGATGGGGCAGACCGCTTTATTGCCAGGGGTCAGATGCGCTGGTGGATGAAGGGGTCACTGAGAGATGACTCGATCGTCATCGAAGGCGATGGTCTGAGGCCAGGAGAGTTGACGTCGGCAGATTGGGCACTGGTGACAATACCGATTGAGAAGGCGGGGGATGATGTCGGTGACTAAGCACCAAGTACCAAGCATCAAATCACAAACAAATCCGAATCACCAAAACTGAAATGATCGAAATGGAAGATTGGTTGTTCTGGTTTTTTAAACGCAAAGACGCAAAGTCGTTCGCCCCGGCCTCGCCCTCGGCTCGGCCGAGGGCGGGCAAAGAACGCAAAGGGTATTCTTTGGGAAGTCCTGAGAAAACCAGAATAGCCTCCCCTCCTTTTCGAGGAGGGGATAAAGGGGTGGTGGTGCCATTTCTTGCGGCTCGTGCCTTCCACACTCTACCTTCCCTTTTCCAGCGCTTCATCCAAAACTCTGCCTTCCCGCGCAGCCGGAAACCCGATCCCCAGTATTGCCGACAACGTTGGTGCAATGTCGGCCGGGCTCACGCTCTCAAAATACATACCGGGTACAATCCCTTCGCCGCGGATCAGCACCGGGACATGAGAATCATAGTCGTATGGCTGTCCGTGATCCGTTCCGGTTGAACCAGCTTGATCAAGGTAATACGGCCGGAGGGTGTACAGAAGGTCTCCGCTTCGCGGCTTAAAGAAACTTCTTCGCAACTGACCCGCGATCCCATCTGACGGACCTGACTGAGCCGCTTCGGCCCCAGTGAGCACATCCGAAACCAGACCGCTCCCTCTCAAAGAAT
>DAIPLH010000413.1:0-3015 GCA_036769325.1 Bacteroidota bacterium | reverse complement strand
CACCGGCATTCTTGACATTCGGCACCACAAGCGAACGCGTTCCATCTTTGCGCGGGAGATCAATGGCGAGTCCAATGTTGATCTGAGGCCGGTCTGTCCTGTGCGGCACACCACCGATCCTCGTGAAAGAATCATTGATGTTGGGGAATCCCTGAAGGGCTTTTACCATCGCATACGCGATGACATGCGTGAACGAAATCTTCTTTCCATTCCGCGCTCCGAGATGCTGGTTCAGGAGGCGGCGGTTCTCCTCGAGAACTTTGACCGGCATGGTGCGGATCGAGGTAGCCGTCGGCAGGGAAAGGCTTGCCTCCATGTTTTCGACAATCTTTGCCGCCACCCCGCGAAGCGCCTTCGCCTGCATTTCACCGTCAACAACCGTTGCAGGTCCTAAGGAAGGGGGCACAGAAGGCTCAGCAGCCGGCGCCCGCGTCGAGGCTTCCGTTGGTGAATTCCCGCCATTGAGGGCCGAGGAAAGAAAGGCCTGCCAGCTTGCACTTACGGAGGCAGGGTTGCTCAGGAAGCTCTGAAGCATCTCTTCGACCAGCCCGGCGTTTGGGCCGAATGATTCCAGCAGTTCGTGCAGTTTTTCGGGTTCGATCTTCATTGCTGATTCAAGATAAGAAAATGGCCCTTCGCGTTCCAATGAATTTTCGGCAGTGATCGGGTTTGAAGATAGCCACAGAGTCCCATCTTCACCAGGAAATGGTTCCGGCGGGTAAACGCGAAGCCCAAAGGTTCGCAATGACATGATTTCATAAGGTATTGCGTTCCTTCGCGTCTTTGAGTCTTAGTGGCAGGATTCAAATCTTGCCACTACGGAATTTTCCCGCGTAATTCCTTATACTAAGCGGGAATTCGTCGTTGTATGAAACAAGACCTCCTTCACAAAATGCACCTTTCCATGCGAAAGGCTTTCCCGCGGCGTGAGCGCTTCCGGAACCGGGAAGTCAGCTGGCTGGATTTCAACCGTCGCGTCCTCGAGGAAGCATCTGACCGCTCTGTTCCCGTGCTGGAGCGACTGAAGTTCATTGCAATCTTTGCATCCAACCTCGATGAGTTCTTCATGGTGCGCGTTGCATTGATTCGCCGGCAGGTCGAGGCAGGGATCGACCGGCGCGGGCGCGATGGTCTGACGGCAGGTGAAATCATGAAACGCATCGTGATGCTCACCCACCATGCACACGAGAGCCTCGGTGAATGCTATCGAACGATGATCCTGCCGGACCTTGAACGGGAAGGGATTGTCCTTGTCACAGATACAACTCTGACCGTTGAACAGGAAGCCGCGGCGAGGCAGTACTTCCTCTCAACTGTCTCACCCCTCGTCAACCCCGTCTTTCCGGATAAGGACGAGTTTCCTCAACTGGAGAACGGGGCACTTTACTTCTGCGTCACTTTTTCCATTCAGCATGCGGGAGAATCGGTTATTGCCCTGCTCAGGCTCCCGACCGGGGCACTTGGCCGGTTCGTTCGCCTTCCTTCTCCGGACGGCAAGACACATTTTATGTTTCTCGATGATGTCATCCGGCTCTGCCTCCGCGAGATCTTTCCGAACCGGCATGTGACCGGCTGTTACGAGATCAGAATTGTCAGGGACAGCGATCTTGATCTTGATGATGTCGGATCCCCGGACCTGCTCAAGGCCATTCTTGAAGGATTACAGAGAAGGAAGAAGGGTCCCGCAACACGGCTCCTCTACGACCCGGCGATGCCCGCGGACCTCCGCGAGTACCTGGAGAAGAAACTCGGAATCAGAGACCGGCACAGCTTCGTCGGCGCACGGTATCATTCGTTTGCTGACTTCATGCAGCTTCCATCGATTCTGGACAGACAGGACCTCCAGTATTCACCGATGCCTCCGCTTCCCGAGAGGCGACTCGAGGGAGAGAGCCGGATTTTCAATGAGATTCGGGCAGGCGATATCCTGCTGCAGCATCCATACCAGAGCTTCGCTCCGGTCATCAAACTCTTTGAGGAAGCGGCTGACGATCCGAATGTCACGGAGATCTGCATTGCGCTGTATCGGGTCTCTGGTGATTCGCGTATCGCCGAGGCACTTTCACGGGCCGCACGCAACGGCAAGCAGGTGAATGTCCTGATTGAACTCAAGGCGAGGTTCGACGAGGAACGGAATGTCGGATGGGCCAGGTCACTTCAGGATGCAGGGGCGCGGGTTCTCTATGGCGTGAAAGACCTGAAGACACATTGCAAGATAGGAATGGTCGTGAGGGAGGAGCAGGATGGTGTGAGACGCTATTGCCATCTCTCGACCGGAAACTACAATGACCGGACAGCACGGTTGTACACGGATTTCGGGCTCCTCACAGCGCACGAAGGCATCAGCAGCGACGTCGCGCTTTTGTTTCAAAGGATGTGGTCCGGAGCGCCTGATTCAGAGTACACGCACCTGCTTGTTGCACCGGAATTCATGCGGGAAGAGTTTGTCAGGCGGATCAGAAGGGAAGCCGGCAATGCCCTTGCAGGGCGCCCGGCCGGAATCGTTGCGAAGATGAATTCACTTGTGGACACCGACATGATCGATGAGCTCTACCTTGCCTCAGAAGCGGGCGTCCCCATCCGGTTGATTGTGCGGGGAATCTGTTGTCTTCGCCCGGGAATCCCGCATCTGAGTGAGAACATCGAAGTATGCAGCATCATTGATCGCTTTCTCGAGCATTCGAGAGTGTACAGGTTCGAGAACGGCGGCGAGCCGGAGCTCTTCCTTGCGAGCGCCGATTGGATGCCGCGGAACCTCGACGGCCGGATCGAAGCAGCCTTTCCTGTCCTGGACGATGCGCTCCGCGAAACCATCGAGAACATCCTCGAGCTGCAACGGACAGACAATACCAAAGCCAGATTGCTCACAAGCAACGGGAGTTCCGTCAGACGCGAGGGAACTCCCGTTGTCCGCTCGCAGTTCCAACAATATGAACTTCTTCGCGGAGATGATTGAACAACAATCCAGTCGGGGTTGAATATATTCAACCCCCACAGAAAAAAGAATCAGAGTTC
>DAIPLH010000064.1:1775-10769 GCA_036769325.1 Bacteroidota bacterium | reverse complement strand
CCACGAGCGCCTTGTCCGGCGCGTCGCCCTTTACATTCGCCTCGGCGAGTTGATAGTATGCGTAGTCGATGTCTTTTCGGTCACCAAACTTTTCGATTGTCGATCGGTATGTCCCGGCTGCATTTCCATAATCCTTGAGAGAATAGAACGCGTCGCCGAGGCGGAGTGACGCCTCATACGCATGCTCGTGCGAAGGATACTTTCGCAGGATCTGCTGGAATGATTCGATGGCCGGTTTATAATCCTTCAATTCGTAGCTTGCCCAGCCGGATCCGTAAAGGGCATCTGCGTGCCGGGGGTATGCAGGATATTTTCGAACGACGACTTCGTAGTACTGTCTTGCCTTCTCCAGCTCACGGAGTTGATAGTAGGACTCTCCAAGCCAGAAATTCGCTTCGCCGCTTCTTTCATGGGCGGGATAGGCCGAGAGGAATCGATCAAAACTCGCGGCTGCCTTTGCATAATTATTCAGCTTGAAGAATGACCAGCCCTCCTGGAACATTGCCTCGGAGGTCACAACCGCTGAGCCCGCTCCGGTCGCCGCTAATCCGAATGCCTCCTGAGCTGATCCATAATCCTTTGATGCAAGGTACGTCTCGCCGAGCATCCGGTAACTCTCTCCAAGGACGTCGCTGTTCGGGAATTTTGTTGTCAGGGTCCGGAATTTCTCGCGGGCAGGGGCATAATCCTTCATCTCAAAATCCATAACGGCAAGCTCAAAAAGAGCGTTGTCGGCAAATTCCCCATTGGGCCACCTGCGCTGGACTGTCTCAAATGCTGCCTTTGCATCCTGTTGTTTCCCATTGCTTTTCAGGGCAATGCCGACCCTGAACGTCGATGCCTCGGCAATTCCATCGTCGCCTTCCGAGAGACCGGAAAAAATCTCAATGGCTTGTTGATGATTTTTCTCATTCAGGAGGGCCCAGCCGAGCGAGTAGCGGACCTCTCTTTCAAGATGGTGGCCGCGGTGTTCCACCAGGAACCGTTGATAGCGTTCCCCGGCAGGGGCATATTCCTCGAGTGCAAAATATGACTCGGCCACAAGGTAATCGGCTTCCCCGAGTTCGTTCTCGTCTGAGATGAGACTGCGAACAGCGCCAATTTCCTCAATCACCCTCTTGTATTCCTTCTGATGGAAGAGGCACTCTCCCATTCTGACACGTGCCGCGGGAACGAGGGTGCTCTCAGGAAAACGCGCAACAAGGGTTTGGAACGAAGTCCGCGCCTCCTTGAAATTCCCTTCCTCCTTCAGGACCCAACCACGCGAATAGAAAGCATAGTCAGCCAGGGTGTTCTTCGGATATTCCTGCACTGCCACATCATAGTACCGGAGGGCTTCATGCGAATTCCCCATCTTGTAATATGACTCACCAAGCCAGTACGCAGAGACGGCGGCCAGGTCGCTATCCGGATGCTTCATTCTGATTTCGTCGAAGTGTGTTATCGCTTCCTTGTAGTTCTTCTGGCGGAAAGCAATCTCTCCCATTCTGAAGATGGCATCTGGACGGAGACGATTGCTCCCAAATTCACTCAGGAAAGATTCAAACCGGTGCCGGGAATTGTCGAGTTGCCCCATAAAGAAGAGACACTCAGCCGAAAGGAATGAGGCTTCGGCAGCTTTGGAACTGGTTGGATGAGCTTCAAGAAAAGAGGTCAATTGGGAAAGGGCGATCTGGTATTGACCATCTTCATAAAGACCGAGGCAGAATGCATAGTCCTGTTCCTCGGCAAGCTTTGGAAGGGGCTGGGCAAAAGAGATCTGGCCAGCAACCACGAGCAAAAGAACGAACCATTTCCCCATCATCGGCAGCTGCAACTCCTCAGTTAAAGTAGTTCATTAAATGCTTCCCGCTAGTGGCTTAATCTAATAGATGAGTCTATCGAAGTCAAGCGCTGAAATGAAGAAACATGAAGATTTCAGGCCTAAATGAGGAGGGTGGAAATGCAGAGATTCTTGCATTCCATTCTTACAAAATCCTGGGGTTTTTCACTTTTACTGCCTCTTTTATACGGAACCCGCCAGGCTGGCTTCAGCGTTGACGCAGGGAATCGGTCTTTCTGTCCAGACTGTCCAGGGAATCCGGTTCAATTGCGACCTGAAGATCCTGTGAGGTTTGCTCTATAGTCAGGGGTGTTGCAGTGGCATTCTCTTCTGACGGAGCCTGGGGAATGACTGTGGAGGGAATGAAAGGATCGGATGACCCACCCGGCCCTCGTCGTGGGGATCCATCAACCGGCTGGTATTCTTGCGTGTCCTCGGCCTCCCTGCTGTCGCTTTGGGACTCATGACCATCCCGGTCGTCATTTTGAGGGGCAGGCAATGCTTGCTCTGGTTCCGGAAGACCCTGCAATGGCTCTGTTGAGTCAGGCAGCGCCAAATAAAGCATCACAGCGGTAAGGGCTGTTCCAAGGGGAATCGCAAAGACCGGCCGGAAAATGAAAAATCGCCTGAAAGATGATTGGCCCGAGAGGTGCTGTTGGAGACGGGCGTCAAAATACCAGGGGGCTCTCTTCCTGTCCAGCCTGCTCATCAACTCCCGAAGCCTGTGTGTCTCCGGCGATTCCTGTTCCTGGTCCATTGTCACTCTGTCAGAAGGTCCTTCAGTTGTTTTTGGAGGAATGTCCTCGCCCTGTTAATTCTTGATTTCACGGTCCCGAGGTTCAATCCTGTTATGGCCGCTATTTCGTCATACGGCAGATCCTGGATGTCGCGCAGGACAAACACCGTTCTATATTTTTCACTGAGCAGCTCCAGAGCCTGCTGAATCCGCTTTTCCATCAGGCTGGAATCAGCAAGAGTGTCCGGTTGATGCCCGTCGTCAGGCGGATCGAACGGAACCTCAAAGTCACCCTTTTTCCGCTCAAACCAGAATCCGCTTCGAAACCTGCGTCTGCGGAGTTCGGTGCGTGCCAGGTTAAGAGCTATAGTATAGATCCAGGTAGAAAACCTTGCAACCGGCTTATATGTATGCCTGCTCTTGTATACCCTGAGAAAGGTATCCTGGACAACGTCGTAGCAATCGTCACGATTTCCAAGGATTCGGAAGGTAAAGTTCGTCAGAGGATCTTTGAAGCGCCTGACAATCTCGGTGAACCCTTTTTCATCGTTTCCCTGAAAGGCAGCCATGAGCTCTTCATCGGATTGCTCACGGATGTTTTTCGGAACACCGGAAACTGATGGTTCAACCATTATGCTGCAAAAGAGTTCCCCGAACCGTCCAGAATGGAAGCCGCCATGAACTGGAGTACCTGTTTATGGGGGAAAGAAGTGGATTTCAACTGTTCGTCCGCGAAAGAAATGCTCACCAGCGCGTCCTCGATCTGATCCTCGCTATATTTCGCAACGGCTGTCTGGACGTCCCTGAGGGCTGATGGCGGCAGGCGGAGGTCACCATCGGATCCGCCATGTTTCCGAATATCCCAGAGCTTTCTGGCAGAAATAAAGAAGAACCCCACCGAAACGGCAATCTTTATAGCTGCCTGCCCGCTATCCAGTAGCCGGTCCAGGATCTCAATTGTTTTTTTCGCATTCCTTGCCCCCATGGCATGGTGCAATTCGTACAGGCTCAGTTCTCTCGTCATCCCGGATACTGCCTGAATGTCTCCCGTGGTGAGAGTTTTGCGCCCACCGGCATAAGAATAAAGTTTTTCCAGTTCGTTCTGCACCTCACGCAGATCGGTTCCCACGAATTCTGCAAGCATCGCGGAGCCGTCCGAATCGATGCTGAACCCCTGCTTCCTTGCTCTCGTTTCGATCCATGAAGGAATGTGATTCCGGTAGAGCCGTGGAAACTCGATCGAGCAGGCTTCAGCCTCAAGAAGCTTATGTGAACTCCTGCGCTTGTCCGGCTTATGTGCGGTGAGAACCAGAACAGTCGTCAAGGAGGGGTTCTTGAGATAAAGTGCAAGAGGTTTCGGATCGACGATCTTATCTGCGGAGTTAACCACAACGACCCTCCGGTCCGCCATCATTGGAAACGTGGAAGCAAGTGTAACAATTGCCCTCGGATCAGTCTCACCTCCGTCCAGAATATCCACGTTGAAACCCCTCTCGGCGCCGGCCATGGCTGCACCGATCAACTGCTCCACCGATTCTTCGATCAGGAAGTCATCTTCACCGTGGATATAATAGACCGGAGCAAAATTCGTTTTGCGGATGTCATCCTGAATCCGCTCCGGCCCGTTCGTACTTCGTGTTCCCATTGTGAGTCCGCCAGCTCTACTTTTTCTCCGGTGTGGCAGCCTTGCGAATGGTCACTTTCTTCATGACAACATCGGTCAACGGCTTGTCGCTTGGTTTCGAAACTTTTACCTTGCCAATGGCTTTCACGACATCCATACCGCCAATCACCTTCCCGAAAATGGTATGTCTTCCATCGAGCCAGGAAGTGGCTGCAAGTGTGATGAAGAACTGACACGTATTCGTATTGGGCCCGCGGTTCGCCATCGAAAGAACCCCCGCTCCGTCGTGTTTCAAGGATGGGACGAATTCATCCTCAAATGTTCCTCCGTAGATGCTTTCTCCTCCCGCGCCGGTTCCTGTCGGATCCCCACCCTGGATCATGAATCCATCGATGATTCTGTGGAAAATCAATCCATCATACTTCCCCTTCTCGGCAAGCCCCACAAAGTTCTTGACGGTTTTCGGGGTTTGCGTCGAGAAGAGTTCGATTTCAATGGTTCCCATCGAAGTCTCCATGACAGCAACATCGTTTCCTTCATTCGGCATTGGAGCCTCTCCTTTCTGAGAGCATGCTGTTTGAACAACGAATCCGAGGATACCAAGGCCAACGGACAGGTTATGGACGAGCTTTCTCTTCATGATTCCTCCTTGTTGAAACAGAAATGCAACATGTTTGAGTGAGTGATTAAAGGTAGAACGTAAATCCGAGTTTTGCTCCTGCGCTAAAAAAATTCAGGGTCGGCACAACTCCCCCGGGAGCGATTTGTGTATTCTCGCTGGTCAGGGCTCCAACGAAATCAAATCTGAAGTCTGCCCCGATGTACATATAGAAGTCCTCTCCGAATGCGGTATTCGCTTCGAAATCAAGTTTTATTGCGGGGCCACTTCCCGTGAACGTCGCATCAAGTGTTCCGTAGCGTTCCTGGTATGAACCGAAATGGTACCCTAGCCCGAAGCCCCCCTTGACATTATAGATTCCTCTGTCGATCAGCACATACTGTCCGACCAGCGTCGGCATATGAAGCCAGAATGAAAACTGACTGCCCGGGGAAATCGTCGGCACGTTGTAGCTTGCAATCAAATAAGCATACTCGAGCTTCAGTATCCAATCCCTCGAGGCAGGCACGCTGAATGCTCCATAGAATTCCCCCCCGGCTGTAAATCCTGAAACCCGCTCGGTGGTGATCATGGTCCCGTTGACCCTGTCGACCAGATCCGTTGCACTCACATAGCACACACCCAGTGCGGCCGAGATGCCCATCCTGGGCTCAGTCTGGACTGGCCCTGTCTGCTTCGTCGCGGAGAGTCCCTGTGCGGAAGCAACCTGCATACCGGTGACAGCGATTGCAACCACAAGGAAACACCCGCGCATCATCCCCCCATGTCCTTCTCTTCCTGAACTGCCTCCGATATCCTTACATGATCACGCGCAAAGAAATACAGCCCGATGATCGTGATCCCGACATAACCGATCCCATGCGTGAGGGTGGCAAAGCCGAGGGCGGTCTCACCAGGAACAAGGAAAAGGCTCGTCAGCGTTTGAGCTGTAAAGAAATGATATCCCCCTGTTGATCCAGGCGTGGGAAGAGCAATGCCGATGCTCGAAATCGCAAGGACTACTATGGACGCGCGCCAGCCGAGCTGGCCCTCAAGGTGCATCGCATGAAACGCTGCTTTTGTCATGGCAATATAAAAGAGCCAGACTCCGGCACTCAGAAGAAAAATGGGAATGAAGTTCCGGGGATATTTCAGAAACAGAAAGCCGTCAAGAAACGAATGAACGATCCTGTGAAACCGCGCGTGAAGGCTTTTCGGCAGAACACCCGATACGAACTCCGCTACTCTGTTTGCCAAATCCCTTCTCACCATGAGGATCGTCATCAGCGTGAACACGATCGCCACGGTCAGCGTGAGCACGATCCCGGCGTCCCCGAGCCAGGGGAAGGTCTCCCGAAGGTGGCCGTCGTACACCACCGGAATCAAAACCAGGAGAATGAGGAACGACAGGGTGTCCATCATTCTCTCAACCACTATGGTCCCTAGAGCGGCGCTACGTGAGATCGATTCGAGTTTTCCAATCGTATACGGGCGGACAAGCTCTCCCGCGCGGGGGAGAATATTATTGATGAAATAACCAACCATGACGCCCGAGAAGAGATTCCTGAATCGGATTCCCGTCTTAATCGGCTCGAGAAGGTATCGCCACCTCCAGGACCGAAGGCAGTGACTGATCATGAGGAGCGTGAACATGACGAGAAGCCAACCGTAATCGGCCGATACAATTGCAGCGACAAGTTGTTCGGCATCCGTCCCCCGAAAAGCGGCATACAGAAAACCAACGGTGAGTGCAATACTGAAGAGATACTTGAGAATTCTCCAACGACTCCCGGTCATGCTGCCTGCCAATCATTCAGCAGGCATGCTGCAATCAACATCCTGCGAACAGCCATTGCATGCACGCCTCCGCGGACGAAACTAACGCAAATCGACAATCTCGGCTCCTTGCGGCGGAACAAATGAGAAGGTTGCAGCGTCGAGGCCAATATTGGACTTGAGTTCACTGATCGTATAGGTAGTCTTCTTCCCGCTGAACTCCATCACTTCAACCTTCCGGATAAGCCAACTGGATTCATCCACCCAGAGCTTGAGTGACGTCACGGACTGATTGTCATTCGTTGGAGTCATCTTGAGAACAACCTGCTTCGAGCCATCGGCAGTTTCATGCTCAAGGACTGTAGCGGAAAAATCTGCGGGAGCCCCGGTCAATATTTTCTCCGGCGTCAGCGTCCGTTCATCCATCTTGAACAAATCAATAATCACCTGATTCGTGGCGCGTGAATAGGACCACACCGATTTCCCATCAGTGACGATCGTCCGATCGTTAAACTCAAGGCGGTACTGATTCCCCTTCCTGAGAAAGAGCTTGCCCGAAGACTTCTGGTCGAGTTTCGTTCTTGCAAATGTCACATCCTGCGTAAAGCTGATCTCGGCGTCATCGATCTTGTCGTACTCCTCTCTGACCCGATCCAGGATTTCTGATGCTGGCTCGTCGGCAACGGCCAACGGCTGAATCAGCAGCATGGAAAAAACAATCAACGAATTCAGTCTCATCATGTTCGCAACCATTATCGTTTCAGAATAGCATCCAGTTGAACTTCCGTCTCTACAAGAACATCGCGCGCTTTGCTCCCGTCGAAAGGACCTACGATTCCTGCCGCTTCGAGCTCATCAACGAGCCGGGCAGCACGGGAGTAGCCGACTTTCAAGCGGCGCTGCAACAGTGAAACAGATCCCTGCTGGTGCCGCACAATCAGCCGGGCAGCTTCTTCGAACAGGTCATCCCGGTCATTTCCACCTCCGCCACTGCCTCCCTTCTTCTTCTCCACTATGGATGGAAGCATGAACGGATGTGAATAGCCCTTCTGCCGGCCAATGTGACCAACGATGGCATCGACCTCCTCCGCGGTGATCAGCGCATTCTGCAGCCGGACAGGTTTCGGCGACCCGCCCGCCAGGTACAACATGTCCCCGTTTCCAAGAAGCTGTTCTGCTCCATTTCCGTCGAGAATGGTTCGGGAATCTATCTTGGAGGCAACCTGATAGGCAATGCGTGATGGGAAGTTTGCTTTGATGACTCCTGTAATGACATCAACAGACGGCCTCTGTGTGGCCACGACCATATGAATGCCGACTGCCCTTGCCATCTGCGTAAGACGGGCAATCGGTTCTTCGACCTCCCGGGCGGCCGTTATCATCAGATCCGCGAGCTCGTCGATGAGGACAACCAGATAAGGCATCTTTGAGTGTGTGACCTGTTCTGTGTTTCTGAGCCGGCCCGATGCAACCTTCAGGTTGTAGTCGGCAATATTCCGCACGCCAGCGGTTGCCATCCTTTCGTACCTCTTCTCCATCTCAAATTCGACTCCCTTCAACACAAGTACGGCATTCCTCGGAACGGTGACAATCTCCTCATCCACGTCAGGAGAGACGGCGAGGAAATGGTTGCTCAGAGCAGAATACTGAGAGAGCTCGATTTTTTTTGGATCGATGATCACGAGCTTGAGGTCGGAAGGATGCATACGGTACAGCAGACTTGCGAGAATCGTGTTGATGCCATTGCTTTTTCCTGAACCGGTGGATCCCGCAATGAGCAGATGCGGCATCCGGGAAAGGTCATCGGTGAAAACCTCACCCGAGATCGTTTTCCCGAGCGCAAGAGGAAGATAAGCCTTTGTATCCCTGAACCTGGCCGAGTTGATGACTGAGCGAACCGTTACCACCGCCCGGTTGTGGTTAGGAATCTCCACGCCAACAGCCGACTTGCCGGGAATCGGAGCCATGATCCGGATTCCCCTTGCTGCAAGTTTCAATGCGATATCGTTTTCCAGACTCACGATGCGACTGATCTTCACACCCGCCGCAGGCACAAGCTCGTACAGGGTCACCACCGGCCCGGGGGTCACGCTCACGCTTTCGAGCTCGACGTCGAATTCAGCAAGCGTTTCGCGCAGCAGATCGGCATTCGCCTTCAGTTCATCTTCATTCAGATCACTCTGATGGGCCCTTGGAGGATCCAACAACTCCACGGAAGGAAACACGTAGTCGATCTCTTCGTTCTGTGATTCCCTTCGCACCTCGTCAAGATTGATTTCACCCTGCTGCTCGGTCTGTTCTATATCAATCTGAAGATCTCCCCACTGCTCCTGACCAACGGCAATCTCCTCATCGGGTCCGGATGGATCCACGACAAGAGGAGTCAGTCGGACAACCTGTTCTTCAGGTTGCTCTTTCCGGACATGAATCGCCGCGGG
>DAIPLH010000064.1:0-1765 GCA_036769325.1 Bacteroidota bacterium | reverse complement strand
GCTGCTTTCTTTCCGGCAATCCTCTTTTCGTTCCAGCTGGAAAACCAATCGAGAGCCTGAAGGAACAGTCGTTTTGAGCGTTCAGCAAGGGCGTGGAGATCAAGGTCAGTCACCACCACGAGGAATATCAGGACACCGGAAAGAATCACGATGGCGCCGCCTACTTTCCCAATCACCTGGGTGAGAATACTGGTTACAAAGTCCCCGATGATACCGCTCCATTCCATTCCAGGAACCCCGAAGATCGCTCTGACCATCCCGAGTGTACATGAGAACAACAGAGCGCCGGTGACTACTGAGGCGCCCGATACCCAGAGCGGTCCGAGTTCTTTCTCCCTCAGGAGAAACCAGCCAAGCACGAGGAGAAGAAATGGAAGGATGAGGATGGCGTAGCCGATCGTCCCCTTGATGAGCATTCCGGAGAGTACGGCCCCGGTAAGACCAAGCCAGTTTTGTGAGATGTCTGCTCTCGCCTGAATTGCGGGGTCCCCGGTTATCAATCCGATCAGACTTCCGGGAGATATGTCGGCCCCTGCCTCGTCTGCAGGGCTATAGGAGAGAAGAGAGAGGAAAATGAGAAGTCCAACCGCCATGAGAAGAAGAGCAATGACTGCGCTTCTCTTCCCGGATGGCTTTCCCGATTTCCTTTGAGGGTTCTTTTTTTCCTGTGAGCGGTCTTTGGGGGACATTCGTGACCGTCGCTTAAACGGCTTTAACCGTCTGCACCTTATATGTTGCAGGATGCTTTTCGGTTTTCAGCTTGACGACATTTCCCACGAGTTGTGGGAGGATTGGCAACGAATCTACTGCGGCGCAATACTCGATATCCTCAGAAAAACCGATCCCCGTGAGATACTTTCCGTACTCCGATGCTCTGATCATTTTTGGGATCGACCGGCCAAAGCTCTTGTAGAGGGCTACCGCGGCGAGGGCTGAATCGGTCATGACAAGCTCTTCCCCTGCACTCTCCGAGAGCGCATGCAGGAGCATGCCTCCGCAGACCGAATCCTCCATGCAAAATTTGCCATTGTTTCCGGAGCAGAGGATGACTACATCCCGATCGGCATCTCTGAGAAACCCAAGCAGTGAAGAAAGGTTCACAAAAGCGCCAACGGCGACATCCCGGGCGTAGCGCGCCTTGTCAATTGCGCGCGACCCGTTGGTGGTGCTGTAAATAATTGCCTTCCCGTCCACTCTCTCTTTTGTATACTCAAGCGGCGAATTGCCGAGGTCGAATCCCTCGATCATCCTGCCATTTCGCTCGCCGCCCCTGAGGATGTGATCTCCGAAAAGACTTCCGGAAATCTTGACTGCTCGTTCAACAGTGTTTACAGGAATGATTTCCTTGGCACCGTTTGAAAGCGCTGTGGCTATGGAAGTCCCCGCGCGGAGCACGTCAAGCACAACGACCGTCTGGTCTCTCAGGGAAAGTTCGTCGATATGCTCTGTTGCGAAATACAGACCTGCATTCATCAATGTTTCTCCCGATTAACAAACGGTAGTCGGACAACTTCTGCCGGAACAGCCTTCCCGCGAATACTGATCTGGATTGCAGATCCGGGGTTTGCAAATTCAGCGGATACGTACCCCATCCCTATCCCCTGTTCAAGTGTCGGGGAAAATGTCCCTGATGTGACTTCGCCAATAACGCCGTTACCCGAATGAATCTCGTGACCGTGTCTGGGCACAGCCTTTTCCTTCATCACAAATCCCGCGAGTTTCCTTGGAGTACCGGTTTGCTTCACTTTCAGCAGGGCTTCCCGTC
>DAIPLH010000412.1:0-3021 GCA_036769325.1 Bacteroidota bacterium | reverse complement strand
TGTTGAAAGCGACGCCTGCGCCCGGTGTTCTCCGGGACACGGAAAGACTCGAACCAGAGGGACGGACAACAGCGGGCAGGTAGCGAAGCGGTCAAACGCAACAGACTGTAAATCTGTCGGCTTCGGCCTTCGGAGGTTCGAATCCTTCCCTGCCCACATCAGCATTTGGGATTTCGGATTTGGGAATGGGGACCCGTTGTCACCAGTCCTCAATCGCAATTCCGAAATCGAAAGTTGTTTTTCGCGGGAGTAACTCAGTTGGTAGAGTCACAGCCTTCCAAGCTGTTGGTCGCGGGTTCGAGTCCCGTCTCCCGCTCAAACCATTTCCCCGGCCTCGCCCGAGGCTCGGCCGAGGGCGGGCAGATTTGGGATTTCGGATTGGGGACTGGCTTGACGTCCTGATTCGTTGTTGGCTGTTGGATGTTCGATATTCATCTGGTTGTTTGCTCGCAGGTACACCCGTTGCTTGCGTAGCTCAGTTGGTAGAGCACTTCCTTGGTAAGGAAGAGGTCACCGGTTCAATCCCGGTCGCAAGCTCGAACAGGATTCGAATCGTGTCACCGGTTCTCAGCCGAAGGCTGATCCGCCTCCGGCGGAAATCCCGGTCGCAAGCTCGAACAGAAGTGAAACTTTGAAAGCGGAGAGCGCGTGAGAGACATCATAACACTGGAGTGCACGGAATGCAAGCGCAGGAACTTCTCGACCACAAAGAACAAGAAGAAACAGACCGGCCGGGTTGAGTATAAGAAGTTCTGCAGATTTTGTTCGAAGCACACGACTCACAAGGAAACCCGCTAACCGCGTCGTTGGCAGGGAGGTGCCGTGAATCGTCGTCCCATGCAGCGGGAATCGCAGAGCCTCTTGAGTCGCTGATACGTGAGTAGCTCAATTGGCTAGAGCAGCGGTCTCCAAAACCGCAGGCTGGGGGTTCGAGTCCCTCCTCACGTGCAAAAAAAATCAGGCCAAGTCAGAAAACCATCAGGAGCCATGAAAGAAAAGATCGTTGCGTTCTTCACCGATGTGGTGAAGGAAATGAACAAAGTCACCTGGCCAACCAGGGAGCAGCTTCGCGATTCGACCGTCGTTGTGCTTGTCGTCTGCCTCGTGCTGTCCGCCTTTGTCTATGTAGTTGACAATGCGGTAAGCTGGGGTCTTGGCCAGATCCTCTAGAGAAGAAATGATGCCGTCAACGGAAAAGAAATGGTATGTCCTGCGCACCTACTCCGGACATGAGAACAAGGTGAAGGGATACATTGAGAACGAAGTAACTCAGGCCGGGTTTGGCGACAGGGTTGCTTCAGTCATCGTTCCTTCAGAAAAAGTTATTGAAATGAAGGACAAGAAAAAGAAGAGCCGGACACGGACCTTCTTTCCCGGGTACATCCTGATCGAAGCTCAGCTGGACAAGGAAGTGACCCACATGATTTTGAACACACCCTCCGTGATCAGTTTCGTCGGTCCGCGAAACGAGCCGGCGGCTCTTCAGCCCGGTGAAGTCAGAAGACTGATCGGAAAGATGGAGGAGCGTCGTAGCGTTGAAGTGATGGAGGTGCCATTCAAGCCCGGTGATGCCGTGAAAGTGACAGACGGGCCGTTCACCAGCTTCAACGGATTTGTTCAGGAAGTCAGCGAAGAGAAGATGAAGTTAAAAGTGATGGTATCCATCTTCGGACGTAAGACACCGCTCGAGCTTGACTTCAGCCAGGTTGAAGCAGAGAAGTAGGGAACCAGTCGGTCTAGTCTATTCAGTCTACCAGTAAGAGAGAGCAATGAAAAAAGTCACAGGGTTTATCAAACTCCAGATTCCTGCCGGATCAGCGAACCCGGCGCCCCCGGTGGGCCCGGCCCTCGGTCAGAAGGGTGTGAACATCATGGAGTTCTGCAAACAGTTCAATGCGCGTACACAGTCGCAAAGCGGGCTGATCATTCCTGTGGTCATCACCGTGTTCTCGGACAAATCCTTCACATTTATTACCAAGACACCCCCGGCGGCAGTTCTTCTTGCGAAGGCGGCGAAGGTTGAGAAGGGATCGGCCGAGTCCAACCGGACAAAGGTTGGAACCGTGACCAGCGCTCAGGTGAAGGAGATCGCTACCTTGAAAATGGCTGACCTGAATGCGAACGACGTCGACGCGGCAATGCGCATGGTTGCCGGCACCGCGCGCAGCATGGGAATTACAGTAGAGAACTAAGCAGTTCGTCTTTAATACAGTGGGAGTTCCGCGTGACGGAACGCCAGAACCACAACATGAAGGGAAAACCATGAGCAAGAGATTTAAGTCGGTCAGCTCCAAGGTCGAAGAAAAAAAAGAATACACCATTGAGGAAGCGGTTCAAAAGATTAAGGAAACCGCGACCGCAAAGTTCAGGGAGTCTGTTGATATCGCCGTGAGACTCGGCGTGGATCCCAAGAAGGCTGACCAGGCCCTTCGCGGAACTGTCTCCCTTCCGCACGGAATAGGGAAGGTCGTTCGAATTCTCGTACTCGCCAAGCCTCCGAAAGACGAGGAAGCGAAAGCAGCCGGAGCGGACTATGCCGGACTGGCCGAGTATGTTCAGAAGATCCAGGAAGGGTGGGCGGATATTGACGTGATCATTGCCGCTCCTGATGTCATGGCAGAAGTCGGACGCCTTGGCAAGATCCTTGGTCCGAGAGGGTTGATGCCGAACCCCAAGAGCGGCACAGTGACTCCTGACGTCGCAAAAGCCGTTCAGGAAGTTAAAGCAGGGAAGATTGAATTCCGGGTGGACAAAGCCGGCATTCTCCACGCCACGGTCGGCAAGGCGGATTTTGAGGAAGGGAAACTGGTGGACAACATCCGGACGTTCCTGAATACTGTCGTGAGATTGAAACCGGTTTCCGCGAAAGGCGCATACATCAAGGGGATTTCAATTTCCAGCACGATGGGACCTGGTGTCAGGATCGACCGAAACCAGGTTGCAGTACACTAACACGAGATTACGCACTCACTACACATTAATACTGAATCCTGCACCATTGCCCGGCTGATGTTCTGACCG
>DAIPLH010000411.1:2808-3039 GCA_036769325.1 Bacteroidota bacterium | reverse complement strand
GTGAAGAGTTTCCACTTCGTGAAGAAAGCAAAACGTCCGGCACGGGGCAAATTCGGTGACAAACTCCCGTTCGAGATCAAACAGACCGGTGTGCTGACTCCCCAGCGCAGGGTTATGGTAGTCGACCATGACCGTGATACGATAGTCGTCCGTGGGAAGCGCAACGATATCAACGCCCTTTTTGTCGTTACGGTATCTCACCGGTTGGTCGATGATCAGAAAATCCTTCGG
>DAIPLH010000411.1:1576-2773 GCA_036769325.1 Bacteroidota bacterium | reverse complement strand
CCTTTCCAAACCCGCTTTCAGGAGTTCATCAACAAACGGCTTGGCGCTGCCATCGGCCACCGGTGGTTCGTGTCCATCAAGCTCAATGACAATATTGTCGATCTGAAGGCCGACGATGGCTGCAAGGACATGCTCAACGGTATGGATCTTGGCCTCGCCGATACCAATCGTGGTTCCACGCGAGATATCGACCACGTGATCCACAATGGCCGGCACCTCGGGTGATCCACCGAGATCCGAACGGCGAAAGCGTATGCCTGCATTCTCAGCAGCAGGATGAAACGTCATCGTTGTTATGCTTCCGGTATGAAGGCCTGTACCCTTCATGGTAACCGGCTTCTTTATGGTTCTCTGCTGCTCAAACATGGTGTGCCTTCATGATGTTGGTTTCCGCATTCCGGCGGTGATTGCATCAAGTCGCTCCCCGAGATCTGAAACAGCTTTCTGCAGCCGGCGAACAGATTCAAGCAATTCCGGAAGCTGAACAATTGCCCCCTGCACCCGGAACGCCTCGCGACGGAGGAGCGCCGGTGAGCCGAACATCGTTTGCCCGGGCTCGGTTATCGAACGACGGATTCCTGACTTTGCCGCGATCTGTGTCTTGTCGGCAATCGTCAGATGTCCGTTAATTCCAGCCTGACCTCCGATCATCACCTCACGGCCAATTTTCGTGCTGCCGGCAATCCCTGCCTGTGCAGCAATAACCGTGTTCTCTCCGATAACAACATTGTGGGCAACCTGGATCAGATTATCAAGTTTCGAGCCCCGCCCGATCCTCGTTTCTCCCATCGTGGCGCGGTCGATGGCACAGTTTGCCCCAATTTCCACATCGTCCTCAATCACTACAATTCCGAGCTGTGGAATCTTCTCGTACGCTCCATTACCCTTCGGAGCGAAACCAAAGCCATCGGAGCCAATCGTGGTCCCGGAATGAATGATTACACGGTTGCCGATCCTGCACCCTTCGCGGATCGTCACATTGTGATACACAAGAGACTCCTGCCCGATTTGCACATTGTCACCAACCACGCAGCCGTGGCCGACTACGGTGTTCGTCCCGACAGAGCTCTGTTCGCCAATGACGGCGTGAGCGCCAATCCTCACTCCTTCGCCGATCCTGGCTGTACTGGCAATCACCGCACTTGGATGAACCCCTGGAGGCAAAGGGGAACCGGGGGGATTAAACCTGGCCATGAT
>DAIPLH010000411.1:0-1566 GCA_036769325.1 Bacteroidota bacterium | reverse complement strand
GCGAGGTACGGGTCTGATGTCCTGAGCAACGCCGGAGGCGTGGGGCGGGTGAGGATCCGGGCCGCATCGAGATCCTTTGAGATGATGACCGCTGAGGCGGCCGTCGAATTCAGAAACGGAACATAGCGCGGATTTGCAAGAAACGTGATCTCGCCTGACCCGGCATCTTCGATCCG
Organism: Bacteroidota bacterium; assembly: GCA_036769325.1. Lineage (GTDB taxonomy): Bacteria > Bacteroidota > Ignavibacteria > UBA10030 > UBA6906 > DAIPLH01. Next base: position 1,390 of record DAIPLH010000411.1, on the reverse strand, counting down.
GGCAACACGATGGATTTCAACTTCTCCATTTCCCTCCAGCTCCGCATCCAGAATAGCCGCCAGTTCATTCAGCTTCATCGATGCCCGGAAGAGGTTATCTGCCGAACGTCTGCATTCGTTCGAGCACGGTCTGTGTCAGGTCGTTCTTTTCATTGGCAAACAGCAGCAGTATTTCACCACTCTGATCGAAGATATAGTCATACTCGTCTTCCCGTGCGATATCCTTCAGAACCTGGAAGAGCTTGTTCTGAATCGGTTTCATGACCTCGTTCTGCTGCAGGAAGAGTTCTCCGTTCGGTCCAAATTTCTTGTTCCGGAATTCCGCGATATTCTTCTCCAGTGTCCGGAGCTCCTGTTCAGCTTCAAGCTTTGACTGATCGGTCATGATCAGCTTCTTCTTGTCATACTCATCGAGCTTCTTCTTCCATTCCGCCTGCATCTGTTGCAGTTCCTTGTCCCACTCCGTCATCTGCGCATCAAGAGAACGTTGGGCGTCCTGGGCTTCCGGAAGGGCTTTGAAAATAGCCTCGGAATTGATATGACCGATTTTTCCCTGCGGAAAGACCGACGGCACCGCGAGGAGAAGAAGTGCAAGAACCGCCAGCACTTTCACAGTCTTACTGCCCCCTCTTGAGCCTGTCAAGCACCTTATAGGTGAGATCGTTGGCTGCATCTCCGTAGATAAGTGTTTCCGTTTCATTCTTGTCAAAGACGAACGCATATTTCTCCTCCTTCGCTACGGTTTCAATCGCCTTCCGTATCTTTTCCCTGACCGGGGTCAGGATTTTCTCCTGCTGGTCAAGAAGCTCCCTTCTCTTCATTTCGGACCATTCCGTTGCCCGTCGCTGCATGTCCTGTATCTCCTGGGTCGCCGTCCGCTTCGCAGCATCATTCATCATCGTTTCTTTCTTCTGGTACTCCTCAATCTTCGCCTGGATATTTTGTGCCATGGCGGTCAGAGAATCCTGAAGAGGCTTCTCAAGCGACTGAAGCTTTTTTTGCGCCTCCGCAGCCTCCGGAAGTTCCTGAAAGATTTTCGGTGAAATGACGAAACCGATTTTCTGCGTCTGGGCCTGAAGGCCAGATGTCAGGACGAGAGACAACAGAGCAATGAAGATGAAAGTGATACTTTTCACGAGACCCCTCTATAAAGTGAAGGAAAAATAGTGTGAAGGAAAAAATTGACCCCCTTGGGGGTGAAGCGATACTCAGAAACTAAAACCCTCTTCCAAAAATAAAATGGAATCGCCAGCCATCAGGGTACCCGTCGACCGGAAATACATCATCAAAACCATACGCATAGTCTAAGCCAATCAAGCCGATGGGTTGGATCTGAAGCCGTGCCCCGAAACCGGCCGCCCGTTCCAGGTCGAAGAAGTCCTGGCGCGGG
>DAIPLH010000410.1:799-3051 GCA_036769325.1 Bacteroidota bacterium | reverse complement strand
AGAGCTGCTGGGCGGTCACATTATATGGAGGCAATACACAGGAGCTGTCCCCCGAATGCACCCCTGCCTCCTCGATATGCTGCATAACCCCGCCGATGTGCACGTCCGTTCCGTCGCAGACTGCGTCGACATCGAATTCGTATGCATCCTCGAGAAACCGGTCGATCAGCACTGGATGCTCCGGTGACACGTTCACTGCCTTCTTCATGTACTCGACGACCGCCTGGTCGTCGTAACAGATCTCCATCGCCCTCCCGCCAAGCACATACGATGGTCTCACAAGTACAGGGAATCCGATCCGTTTGGTAATCAAAAGAGCGTCAACCTGATTGGTCGCAGTGCCATATGGCGGACAGGGGATCTTGAGTTCATCAATCAGGGCGCCAAAGCGTTTCCTGTCCTCCGCAAGGTCAATCCCTTCTGTCGAAGTTCCAAGGATTTTCTGTCCATGGCTCTCAAGGGCCTTTGCGAGCTTGAGTGGAGTCTGACCGCCGAAGCTGACGATAATGCCGTCCGGCTTTTCGTGGTCACAGATATTCAGGACATCTTCAAGGGTCAGCGGCTCGAAATAGAGCTTGCCTGTTATGTCATAGTCGGTCGAAACTGTCTCCGGATTGCAATTGACCATAATCGTCTCATAGCCCTCTTCCTCAAGTCCCATCACCCCATGAACACAGCAATAGTCAAACTCGATTCCCTGACCGATCCTGTTCGGACCCCCACCAAGGATCAGAACTTTCTTCTTCCCGCTTCTCCGAGATTCATTCTCAGTTTCGTAGGTGGAGTAATGATAGGGCGTCTCAGCCGCAAATTCCGCTGCACAGGTGTCGACTGTCTTATAGACCGGGAGCACACCAAGTGCTTTTCGAAGTACCCGGATACGCTCCTCGGTGGTTTTCCAGATATGGGCGAGCTGGCGGTCCGAAAAGCCGTACGCCTTCGCCTTGTGGAGCATTTCCCGCGTAATGGGTTTCTTCATTCGATCAGTGATGGCCTTTGTCTCCATGACGAAGCTCGCCATAGCGGGCTGACTGTTCCGGAGTGAGGACGACCGATGCCTGCAGGTGGGCAAGAAGGTGGATTGCGCGAAGCTCACCGCGTAACCAGCCAATCTGTGTTGCAAGGGAACGGATCGATTCTTCACTGGCAGATTTCGCACTGAAGAGTTCATCCAACCGGAGCTCTGCTTCGACTACCTCTTTCCCTTTGATCCGCGCCTTCTCGAGCATTTCTTCGTAGATTGCCTCGATCTGCTTCATCTGCTCATCGGACAAATTAAGTTTCCCCTCCAACTCCAGAATATGCTTCGGACCCGGATATCCGTTCCGCTCGGCGTACGCAGCCATCCCCGCCCCTTCACCGTTCTCCAGCGAGGAGCGGTCAGGCGGAACGGTCTGAGCGCGCGAGTTGCCGGAACAACAAACGATTAGGAAGAGGAGAATGGGAAGAGCAGATCGCCTATACGGCATATTCGCTCAGCTCACTCTCAAGTTCAACGATCTGCTCAAGGTTGGACAGAAACCATGGATCGACGTGGGTGATGGCATGGATCTCTTCGATGGGCATTCCAAGCTGGAGGGCATAACGGAGTGAAAAGATGTTATCGGGCCGCGGATGTGCAAGGCGTTCCCGGATTCTGGTAAGCCATAGGGATTTCTCAGCCGCGCTCAGTGCACGCGGATCAAAACTGTCCTTCCCATCACTCCCCAATCCGTACCGGTCCTGCTCAAGCGACCTGAGTGCCTTCTGCAATGCCTCCTTGAAGGTGCGCCCAAAGGCCATTGCCTCCCCAACGGATTTCATCTGCACGCCGAGCCTCTGGTCGGCTCCCTTGAATTTTTCGAAGTCCCAACGCGGGATCTTCACAACACAATAGTCTATTGTAGGTTCAAACGAGGCAGGCGTTTGCTTGGTAATATCATTCGGGATTTCATCAAGCGAGTAGCCGACTGCAAGCTTTGCGGCAATCTTCGCGATCGGGAACCCGGTGGCCTTTGATGCAAGCGCCGAAGAGCGGGATACCCGTGGGTTCATTTCAATTACAAGCCGTCTGCCGGTCCTGGGGTCCACAGCAAACTGAATGTTCGAGCCGCCGGTTTCGACCCCGATTGCGCGGATGATCTTCAAGGCGTCATCGCGCATTGCCTGATATTCCTTGTCGGTCAGCGTCTGCGCGGGCGCCACGGTAATGGAGTCTCCCGTGTGAACACCCATCGGATCGAAGTTCTCAATAGAACAGATGATGACAACGT
>DAIPLH010000410.1:0-789 GCA_036769325.1 Bacteroidota bacterium | reverse complement strand
TGAGATCCCGCATTACTTCCAGCTCAAACTCTTTCCAGCCTATGACCGATTCCTCAAGGAGCACTTCCCGGATCGGGCTCGCGTCCAGACCATGCTGCACGGCTTCCACGAAGTCATCCCCGCTGAAAGCGATTCCACCGCCGGACCCACCAAGTGTGAACGACGGGCGGACGATCATGGGAAAGCTGATCTGTTCCACGACTTTCATCGCCTCCTCGACCGAACGGACAAACGCGCCTTTGGGTGTCGCTATCCCTACCTCGTCCATTGTCGCCTTGAAGAGCTCGCGGTCTTCCGACTTCCTGATCGCCTCCAGTTTGGCCCCGATCAATTCAACGTTATAGCGTTGCAGGACTCCGCTTTCGGCGAGGGCAACTGCGGTATTCAGTGCAGTCTGGCCACCCATTGTAGGCAGCAAGGCATCAGGCCGTTCGCGCTCGATAATCTGCTCAACAAAGAATGGGGTGATGGGTTCGATGTAGGTCCGATCCGCAAATTCCGGATCGGTCATGATTGTAGCGGGATTGCTGTTGATGAGGATGACCCTGTATCCTTCCTCCCTCAAAACCCTGCACGATTGCGTACCGGAATAATCAAATTCACATGCCTGGCCAATGACAATAGGGCCGGAACCGATGATGAGGATGGAGTGGAGGTCTGTTCGTTTGGGCAAGCTCTTCTCGTTGACAGGTCGGAACTGAATATACAAAAGATGTGGGTGTGAGGCAAAGGGCAATAGAATTTGAACCGCCATGACGCCAAGAACGCCAAGGGACGACCAAACTTCTC
>DAIPLH010000409.1:344-3063 GCA_036769325.1 Bacteroidota bacterium | reverse complement strand
TGACGGAGTATCTGCTGATGATTGGCTCCGTTGCGATTGCCGGAGTTGGAATTGTTCTCGCGTGGAGATGGTACTCGGTTCACTCCAGGACACCTGCTGCCATCAGCAACAGGTTCTCCGGTGTGTATGCCTTTCTCCTGAACAAGTGGTTTGTCGATGAACTTTACGAAGCAACGGTGGTGACTCCGACCGTGAAAGGTTCTGAGAAGATTCTGTGGAAGGGACTTGATACCCATGTTATCGACTGGACTGTCAATTCCCTTGGCAGGGTCACTCAGTGGGTCAGTCGTACAATACGCGTGGTTCAAACGGGTGTTGCTCCCAACTATGTGCTGGTGTTTGTGATTGGTGTTGTGGTCATCCTTGGATGGATGTTGAGGAACTAAGTGGAATCCACAGGTCAGAGCATATTGTTGAGTGTCATCCTCTTCCTGCCAATTGTGGGAGCTATCGCAATTGCTCTAACGCGTTCCACGTCGACCGGATTGGTGAAGATTGGCGGGCTGGTGTTTTCCATTGCGACCTTTGTGGCAACCCTGTGGTTGTTCTTTGGTTTGAAGTCAGACGTTGCGGGGATGCAGTTTGTCGAAAAGCATCTCTGGATAGCGACCTTTGATACATCCTATCATCTGGGGGTCGATGGAATTTCAATGTTGCTCGTTGTGCTGACGGCTTTTCTGACGCCGATCAGTTTGCTCGCGTCATGGACCTCTGTTACCGAGCGTGTAAAGGGCTTTGTCATCGCGATTCTGCTTCTCGAGGCAGGGACCATCGGTGTTTTCCTGGCGCTCGACCTCTTTCTCTTCTACATGTTCTGGGAGTTCATGCTTATCCCGATGTATTTCATCATTGGCATCTGGGGAGGAGAGGAGAGAATCTATGCTGCTGTGAAATTCTTCCTGTACACGATGGCGGGAAGCTTGCTCATGTTGGTTGCAATTATCGCACTTGGATACTATGCGTCGACACTCCCCGGAGGGAGTTTTACAACAGATTTGACGAAGTTGACAGTGATCGCCCCGGGAACTCCGATTTCAATCCAGAACTGGATGTTTCTGGCCTTCGCCCTCAGTTTCTTCATCAAAGTTCCTCTGTTCCCATTTCACACATGGCTGCCGGATGCGCATGTGCAGGCGCCGACGGCTGGAAGCGTCTTGCTGGCCGGGGTGCTCTTGAAGATGGGAACATACGGACTGGTCAGATTCTGCCTGCCTTTGTTTCCCTATGCGGTCTTCAACTTCCTCCCGGTGATTGCGTTTCTCGCGGTTCTTGGAATTCTCTATGGTGCCCTTGTTTCCATGGTACAACCCGACCTGAAGAAACTCGTTGCATATTCTTCTGTCAGTCACCTTGGTTTTGTGGTGCTTGGAATCTTTGCAGTCAATGAAGAGGGCATGCAGGGAGCCGTTATCCAGATGATCAATCACGGTCTTTCTACAGGAGCCCTCTTTCTTCTTGTCGGAATGATTTACGAGCGAAGGCACACAAAACTCATTGCCGATTTTGGAGGGATTTCCCGCGTCATGCCCGTTTTTGCAACCATCTACATGATTGTCATGCTCTCTTCTGTCGGCCTTCCCGGGCTGAACGGTTTCGTGGGGGAGTTCCTCATTCTCCTCGGCGCTTTCAATTCCCCTTATCTCGGAAGCTCGTGGTTTGCGATATTTGCAACCCTCGGCGTTATTCTTGCTGCCGTGTATCTGCTCTGGAGCTATCAGAGAGTCTTCTTCGGAACCATTGGGCGCGAAGAAAACAGAGTACTGAAAGATCTGAACATGAGGGAGCTTGGCCTCCTTATTCCAATTGTGATTCTTATTGTCTGGATCGGTTTCCTGCCCGGTACATTTCTTGACAAGACCGAGGTCGCCTCACGCCGGATTGTCCAGATTGTGCAGGATGCCAGACGTGGAGCCGGTATTGGGGAAAGCAGTGCGAACACAGATCAACACTGAAACATCACAGATTTTCACAGATGATTTACCACGGATGAACACTGAAACTGCACGGATTTTCACAGATGAGGATTCGCTTGAATCAGTGGAAATCCACTTGTACTGTGTTAATTCTGTGTTTACCTCTAATCTCAGCCCATGCAATTCGCCATATATGATATCCTGAACACGTTGCCGTTCACCATTCTGATGGGAACGGCACTCCTTGTTATTCTCGTCGATTCATTCTTCCGGAGGAATGAGGGGCTCTCGTTTTGGCTTTGTGTCGCTGGCGTCATTTCGGCCGCATTTGCCGCAATCGGGGGAATCGGGAATGAGGGCATTGCGTATTCAGGCATGGTGTCGACCGGAGGGTATGCTGATTTCTTTGCTGTGGTTTTCTGTTTGTCGGGCCTGCTGAGTCTTCTGTTGTCGCGTGCCTATCTTGTCTCCCGAACTGACGACAAGGGTGAGTTCTATGTTCTCGTGCTGTTCTCCCTTGGTGGCATGATCCTGATGGCCGCTGCCGCCGATCTGATTATTCTCTTTCTCGGCCTGGAGTTGATGTCCCTTTCATTTTACGTCCTGGCTGGTTATACCCGCACGTCTCTGATCAGCAACGAGGCGTCCCTGAAATATTTTCTGCTCGGAGCATTCGCAACCGGGTTCCTTCTGTACGGCATCGCCCTGGTGTACGGGGTGACTGGTTCGACGAACATTCAATTGATTCTGTCAGACGCATCGAGTGAAATGGGAATGCTGTTCCAGATCGGCCTGACCCTGCTGCT
>DAIPLH010000409.1:0-334 GCA_036769325.1 Bacteroidota bacterium | reverse complement strand
ATGCCGATTCCGTACCGGCGGACGCTGTGCTCTCGCAGTCCGGATTCTGGTCGAATCGGCTCACCCGATACCTCGCCCGCACCCATCTGTCGGCCGCGATCTGCCTGACCCTGCTGCTGATCGGACTCCTTTTCAAGATAGCTGCGGTTCCTTTTCATATGTGGGTGCCTGACGTCTATGAAGGCTCGCCGACACCGGTATCAGGTTTCATGTCGACCGGAGGAAAGGCAGCCGCCTTCTCATCCATACTCCTGATTTTTGCACCTGCTCTCGTTGCTGCCGCGGATGAGATCCGCGACGTTCTTGCATTTGTCGCCGCGGTATCAATGGTTGC
>DAIPLH010000408.1:1178-3064 GCA_036769325.1 Bacteroidota bacterium | reverse complement strand
GGGAGAAAGATAGAGGAATTATCGGGATACCTCCTATCACGAGTGCTACAAAAAGGCAACTCGGTTGGGCTTTTCTGACCGGATCGATCACAGCATTTGTGCTCTGGATCGGGCGAAAGATTGAAACTCTGCTTGCGAGCCCAAAGAAGACAATCATGTTGGTTGGAGCAGCAGTTGCATCAACGGTGGTCGCCCTCTGGTATTTTCTGGTTATTCCGGAAGAGGGCCTTCTAAAGGTCCTTATTCGCGAAGATTCCCGAGCTTCCCTCCCCATTTACGGTGCTGTCGTGAGTTTTGAGGCATTTGATACAACAACCAACGCGCCTGTGCAAATGACTCTAGAGGGCGGAGATAAGTCCTCTGAAACCGGGACTCTGGTTACAAGGAGTGACAAAGCTGGACTGGTTGTGTTGAAATACGAGGGAAATTTCGAGAGAGAAAGTGTCGTCATGAAGATGGCGGTAGAGAGTGACAACCACGCCACTGTGGTCCGTGAAGTAGGTATCTCACAGGACGAAGAGACCGTTCCCCTCCGTTTGAGACCGGTCCGAAAGGGGCTCATCCAGTCAAGGATTGGAGACCCCCATCGCCTTCTTGATTCTCCAGGTCTGCGCCCACCGGAGTCTTACTACTATGAGATCACTGCAGAGAAACCAAACGGAGAACCACTGAAGTTTGCAGATTTCACGATTAATGGTAAGAAGATTCCTGCACCCTCAATTGGTAAGACATCTTCGCCCGCGATAGACTTTAAAAACGGGCGTACGGATACGATTAGGTTCAAGGCCGAAGAGGGCGGGGTCTTAACGATCTCAGCAGTATTTGGAGAAGGGTACTCATCGCTGAAGATGAAAACGATTCCCGAGAAGGTACAGGTGGAGGAAAGGACAGATGCGTTTCAAATGAAAGTAGAGTTGCAGCGGCAGACAGTCGGAGGCCCCGTGGAATTCGTCATAACGGTTCTCGGCGACGGGGACATTCCTTGGGACGGTGTCGACGTGTTTCTGGACAACAAGAATAGTCCGATTGGGACAACAGACGGCGAAGGTCAGGTGAGGCTCACAGTGCAGGATGTGAATTTCTTCTATGAGGCGACGCACTCGATAGTGCTCAATCTTCGGACATATGACAGCAGGCTTCCACGTTGGTCAACACCGTTCTTGCTTGGTCCCTCGCAAGGCCGTGACATCAAGATTCTAATTTCAGACGTGATTCCTGAATAAGGAAGGTCGTTATGACCAAGAGTGGTTTATTATTGCTGTTAACAACTGTCACCTTGGTGGCTTCTTTTTTGACAGCTTGTGGATCCAGTAAACCTAAGAATCCAGGTGCCGCGAACCTCTATGGCTTTGTGATCGATTCTATCCAGAAGGATACTGTTTCCTTGGGGACTGTTCGACTCTTTTATTGTGGAATACGAATATTTTCTCAGAACGTCTATGGAGGGCAATATCGCTTCTTGGGGATCAATGCAGATTGCTGTTATGACATTGAATACACTGAAGCAGCCGACACCGTGGTTCTTGGAAGAGTAACCGGCCTGGAACCCAAAGAGGGAAACAACAAAGTGAACCTCGCTGTAGGTCTTCTGCCGCCACCGATGCCAATGCCCCCGCCAGCCCCGTGTGACACGTGCCCTGGGCCTTCAATAATTCTGCCTAAAGACTGAGGTTCCCCTTTATGCGGAAACTAAAGTACATCTGGGTAACCCTTGCTATCGTCGCAATCGGCATTCTGATCTGGCTCCTACTTTTCCGCGAAACAAGAATTGACCTTATCGTTCGTTTGATCCAGCAGTCGGGTGATCCGATTGAGGGCGCAACGATCAGCATCCGGAATCAGATGGCGAGGACAGATGAATCGGGAGATCCGAAGCTTGCCTCGAT
>DAIPLH010000408.1:0-1168 GCA_036769325.1 Bacteroidota bacterium | reverse complement strand
ATCAGCAGTGACAGGACCCGTAGAGATTGTGATAGAAGATGATACCATAGGCAGTTCCCCGCTCTTTCGTGAGTTGGCGTCGGGCTCTTATCACGTTCGGATGCTAAAGGACGGGTTCATTTCCCGCGATACGCTCATCGAGATTGAGTCCGGGAAGCGTTTAGAATTCACCGCAGTGTTAGAGAAGAAAAAACCCGTTCGAACACAGAGGCCGGCTATCGTCGAAGAGCCCACGGAGGTCCCGACGGTCAGAGCCGCAATTCGTCATGGCCAGGTTGAGATAAACGACATGGCTGAAGGGGCCAGGATCTTTGTGGATGGCGATCCCGTTAACGTCAGAGTGCCAAATACAATACTAACACTCACTGAGGGGGATCATATCATTGTCGTGGCCCAGGGATCGATTGTCGACACCCTGCTGGTGGCAGTCACGCCCGAGGCCCCCGTGATCAGGTCGGTTGAGTACCACCAATGCTTCATGTCAGCAAGGGTGGCTTTTGACTCCGGCGATTTTCGAACTACCGCAGACCTCCTAGAAAAGTGTAATCTCTCGAGATTCTCCGCAGATACCAGAAAGGATGCACTGTACCTGCTGGGTGTATCAAACTTCAATATTCGTAGATATGCCAAGGCGGAGGAAGGGCTGCGGAGGCTAACTGACCTTGCACATGATCATGCGCTTGGACACTATTATCTTGGGCAAACGCTTCAGCAATTAGGCAGGTATGACGAAGCACTGACCGCCTTTGATGAAGCCAAGAGATACGATCACAAGATTGATCCAAGGGACCGGGAGAGCATTAGAAACAAATTGAATTTCTACGCATCGATATGTTATTGTCAAATCTACCAGGAGTCAAGAAATCCATCCGACAGAGAGCGGGCCGTGAGCGAGCTCATCTACTTTCTGGAAAAGCATTGTACAACCAAGCCATCTGATCGAAATGAATGCGCGACCGCGAACCGCTATCTCGCGGAACTGAAGCAAGATACTGGCCAATAAAAGCGAGACAAGTTGAGATGGGTCAGGTTGTTCGAGCTTCGAGTGCGTTCTACAAGACACCCCTCGAATCAGAGGGCTTCCGATATGACATGAATGGTACTCCAGTGGCTTCGTGGGATTGAGGATAGACTGACCAAATGCGGACATTGAAACGACTGCTGACTC
>DAIPLH010000063.1:10226-10919 GCA_036769325.1 Bacteroidota bacterium | reverse complement strand
GCTGGCGGATCAGCTGGCGGCACTCCCGGTCTGCCCGATCGGTAACACTGCACGTGTTGAGTACAGTGACGTCGGCCTGCATCCCGAAATCAACAAGCTGAAAGCCCCTGTCAAGAAACTGGCGGGCGATTGCCGATGTTTCAGCATAGTTGAGCTTGCAGCCCAGTGTATGGAGTGCGACAGTTGGCATAGGTTCAGATGAAAAGAGCCGCCCGGTAGAGGGGCGGCTCTGATGTTCGTGACGGTGCCGCAAAGACTACAGCCGTCCTCTGGTTACTTCAGTTCTCAGTTGGAATTGACGTGTCACCTTCCGACTGATCCTCACCGGTCACTGTGGCAACATCACCGACCGTGGTTGCGGGAATCTTGTGGGTGGCCGTGTATTCCTCAACCACTTTGGCTTCTTTTCCCTTGAGATACTCCAGAACAGAGAGCACGATTTTCTTTGAGTCCTTGTCAAACTCAACCACCGAAAGCGGGAGAACGTCGCCCACCTTGAACTTCTCGGCGATGTTTCTCACCGGCGTCGGCGCAAGCTGAGATGCGGGGACGAAGCCGTCAACACCAAGCGGGAGCTCCACGATGACACCCTTTTCGATGATCCGGACAATCTTCCCTTCGACTTCCGTATTGACGCTGTAGGTCGAAGGGAAGATTGTCCGGATCATCGAAAAGGGTGTCATCGTGGAGCTC
>DAIPLH010000063.1:3593-10216 GCA_036769325.1 Bacteroidota bacterium | reverse complement strand
GGTCTCTTTGAACTTGTCCCACGGATTGTCGTCGATCTGTTTGTGGCCAAGAGAGATTCTTCGGCCGTCGACGTCGACATTCAGAATGACGACATCGAGCTCATCACCCTTTTTCACCATTTCGCCCGGGTGACGCACCTTCTTGGTCCACGAAAGGTCGGAGATATGGACGAGGCCATCGACTCCCTGTTCGAGTTCCACGAAGACGCCAAAGTTGGTCAGATTGCGGACCGTTCCCTTGTGGCGTGATCCAACGGGATATTTCTGAGTAAGGGAAAGCCAGGGATCCGGCTCCAATTGCTTGATCCCGAGCGAGAGCTTCTTGTTGTCCTTGTCAAGACTCAGGATCACTGCATCGATGATCTGGCCCATGGAAACAACCTGTGAGGGATGTTTGATATGCTGGGTCCAGCTCATCTCAGAAATATGAATGAGTCCTTCGATGCCCTTCTCGATTTCGACAAAGGCTCCGTAATCCGCAAGGGAGACGACCTTGCCGCTGACCTTGGTTCCAACCGGGTACTTGGTTTCGATTTTTTCCCATGGATGCGGCTGGAGCTGCTTGTAGCCAAGGGAAATCCTTTTCTTCTCTGCGTCAAAGTCAAGAACAACCACATTGATGGTCTGGTCGAGCTTGACGATTTCGGACGGATGATTAATACGGCCCCATGAAAGGTCGGTGATATGCACAAGGCCATCCACACCGCCAAGGTCCACAAACACGCCGAAGTCGGTGATAGCTTTGACCGCACCCTCGAGGATCTGACCCTTCTCGAGCTTCTCCAGGATTGCTTTGCGCTGACCCGAGAGTTCCTCTTCAACAAGAATCTTATGACTGACGACAACATTTTCCGAACCAGGATTCAGTTTCACCACTCTGAAGTCCATCACCTTGCCGATGAAGGCATCGAAATCGCGGACGGGGCGGACGTCAATCTGTGATCCTGGAAGGAACGCATCGATCCCCATGAGATCGACCACGATACCACCCTTGATGCGCCGCATGCACTTGCCCTGGACGATTTCTGCTTTCTCGAATGATTTCGTAATTCGATCCCACACTCGCATGAATTCGGCCCGTTTGTGGGACAACACCATCTGGCCGTCCTTGTTCTCCACGCTTTCAAGAAACACCTCAATCTCATCGCCGATCTTCAGCTCGTTAGCCTTGGGAAACTCCGTCAGAGAGATGAGTCCTTCCGATTTGAATCCGATGTCAATGGAGACATCCGACTCACCGATCGCGACAATTCTCCCTTTGACTATTTCTCCTTCGCTGATAGTTCCGAGTGTTCCGTCATACAGATCCAGGAGCTGACGTTTCTGTTCCTCGGTATAGATCTGGTCCTCGCCGGGATGCATAAATTTTACGCCATTCTTTTGCTTCATACTACCAGCGAGCTTTGTTGCGGCAGATGATGTTGTGGTTGTTTCCTGATCCATTCGTCCTCCTCTTGTTCGACATATCGTCCGGTCTTCCAGGACATTCTCCGTCGGGATTCCATTTCCGGGTCATCGTCTCAGATCTGGAATGTCTTCGGAAAAATTCGAGCATTGGTTTAGTGGTTAATGTGATTTATTTTTTATGATGACCTGACCGGTTATGAGGCTCCAGCCTCGATGTGTGAAAATTCTTCAATATGGGTTTTGATTTGCTCCATAAGCCATTGGGGTGTTGATGTAGCGCCAGAAACACCCACCCTGTTTGCGCCGGTGAACCATTCACTCCGGATCTCCCCCTCGTTTTCAATAAAATAGGACCGGGGATTGGCGTCTTTACAGATATCATACAGTACTTTGCCGTTGGAGGAATTTCTTCCGGCCACGAAAACCATAACGTCGTTCCCAGCTGCGAATTCTCTCAGCTTTGCGTCGCGCCCGGAAACCTGTCCGCAAATGGTATCCTTCGCATGGAAGTCAACGGCTGATTCCTCGAACGTTGCTACCTCAAAATCCTGAATCCGGTCTCTCAGGAGGCCGGCAATTTCATGAAACGTTGCCTTGTCCATCGTTGTCTGGGAGAACAAGACAGTTTTCCTGGAAAGGTCGATCGAAGCAATTTCATCGACGTTCCTGATCACAATGGCTTCGTTGTTCACCTGGCCGTTCAGGCCAACCACTTCGGCATGTTCCTTTTTGCCGAAGATGACAATCTGAAAACCTCTGTCATAATACTTGCGGATCCGTTCCTGGACCTTGGTGACAACAGGGCATGTCGCATCGACAAGCGTGACGCCATGCTTTTGCGCGAGCTCGTAGGTCAAAGCCGGCTCCCCGTGCGCACGAATCAGGACTTTGCTGCCACTCAGCGATGAAAAGTCGTCATGCGTGACCACATCCATCCCGAGATCCTTCAACCGCGCGATCTCCTGTGGATTGTGAATGACCGGTCCCAGGGAATAGATATTGCCCGAGTTGCGCATTTCCTGTTCGGCAATTTCAATTGTCCTGACAACTCCCCAGCAGAACCCGGAGTGCCGGTCAACGGTAACGATCATTCTCAGTTCGTCTTCTCCAATAGTTCCTTTGCTTTTCCGACAACGAACTCAACCTGTTCATCAATGCTCATCGAGGATGTATCGACCTCGAATGCCTCCGGTGCCTTGAGAAGCGGACTCTCAGCCCTTGTTGAATCAAGCAGATCGCGTTTATGGATCTCCTCCGCCAGGGTTTCCTCTTCAACCAGCACACCCTGTGCACGAAGCTCGTCCGCTCTTCGCCTGGAGCGTGCCGGAAGGTCTGCAATCATGTACACCTTCAGGTCGGCGTCCGGGAAGACAACAGTTCCGATATCTCTTCCATCCAGAACAACTCCTCCCTTCGAGCCGATAGTCCGTTGCATCCCTACCAGGTATGCCCTGACAGTCTTTATGCGACTCACGGCACTGACGTTTCGTGTGACCTCTGGTGATCGAATGTCACGCGTGACGTCAATTCCGTTCAGGAATACGCTGAGCCCGTCACCAGCCGGCTTCAGCTCTAACCTGATTGACCGGATGGTTTCGGCGACCGCAATCTCATCGTCGGGGTCCAGGCCTCTTCGCAGAACCTCCAATGTAACGGCCCTGTACATGGCACCTGTGTCGACATACAGGTAGCCAAGCCTTTCCGCCACCTTGCGGGCCGTTGTACTTTTGCCCGATGCAGCGGGGCCATCAATAGCAATTACAAGGGGCTTCGCTTGCAAAGTTTGTCAAAAAACGAGATTTTAATATAAGGAATTCACTTTTAGACCGCAACCGCTTCTCCTGTTCCCTGATACAATTCGATAGAATTTTGTGCGATTTTGACGAAAACCGACAGATTTTATGCGAAAACTAACAAACGCAGAACTTGCTGCCAAACGCCTCGCTAAGACCCGTTCTGAGGACAAATCAGGGGTCCCGGTATATGGACTTCTCGACAATGTCAGGAGTCTGTACAACGTCGGGTCTATCTTCAGAACCTCGGATGGCGCCCTTCTCCAAAAGCTCTTTCTCTGCGGTTACACTCCGGTTCCGCCAAGGAAGGAAATCGACAAGACCTCTCTCGGCGCAGTCAACTCCATTCCATGGGAGTTCTGTGCAACACCCCATGAAGGCATCACAAAAGCCAGGTCAGCCGGAGCGCGAATCTGCATTCTGGAGCAGACCACGGCAAGTGTCCCCTATCATACAATCACCAGGAAGGATTTTCCTCTCTGCCTCGTCGTCGGGAACGAGCTGACGGGGATAACACCGGAAGTCCTCGCTGAGGCCGATATGGCGATTGAGATCCCGATGTACGGGACCAAGCAATCCCTGAACGTGGCCGTAGCCTATGGCATCGCGCTTTTTGAGCTCGTCAGGATCTGGAAGAATCCCTGATGTATTGATCAGCGATGAATATCTGAGGCGAGTGTAAAAAAATCTGTCTTTTCCATTGTGTGGATCCGGACAACACCCGCGCGGACAAGTGACACAAGAATCCGCGATGCCTTCTGCTCCGAGATGTTCACCAGCCTGCTGAAGTCCTTCGCAGTGATCCTTTCGTTCTGATCAAGGAAATCAAACAATCTTCTCTCGTTCTCTCCAATCTCGATCTGCATGGGTGGCGCGTCGAGTCGCTGATCGCGAAGGATGCGGACCACCTCCTTGCTGGCCATGATCGTCTTGTCGTTCACACGAATGAAGACCCTGGTCTCTTCCCCGTTTCCGGGCTGCTCCAGGACGTGCGGCTTGGAGTCGCTTTCCGGAATATATGCGACGATTACGTCAAGCCCGTCGAAGGGAACGATATCGATCTCCGGCTCAATCTCCGGAAGGCAGAACATCAGGCCAGCTTCCCGGATGAGGTTCACCTCGCTCTTTTCGCTTTCCACTCCGACGATCGATCCGTCATCATCCACACCGAAGAGGATATGTCCACCGCGTGTATTGGCGAACGCTATCATCGTGCGAGCAATTTTCTCCGGAGAAGGGACTTTTCGCTTGAACTCAAGCTCGAACCCTTCGCCCTGCTCGATGAGGCCTAAAACGTCTTTGAAGTGCATAAAAGTTAGAAGTCAGTAGTCGATAGTTAGAAGTCCAAAAAGACCTTCCACGTTCCGCGTTTTCAGTCTATTCAGTCTGTTCAGTCGTAGCGAACCACACTTCTCAAATCTCAACTCGCCAATCTTCAATCGCAATTCACTCAGAACAATCGCTCTGTACAAAGCTAATATTGAGTCAGTAGTCGGTAGTCAGTAGTCCAAAAAAACTTCCGCGTTTCACGTTCCCCCAAAGGGGTCCCTTCGGGACGACTTCCGCGTTTGTTTCCTATCTTGCCCCTTCAGGGCAATAGAGTTTCTTCTTCTCTCGTAGGTGAAGACTTCGTCTTCACCCTGGATTATCTGGCCCCTTCGGGGCCTTACCCCAGATCCGGTCTTGTGAGAATGACCCCAAGGGGGTCAGATATCTCACCTGAGGACGAAGTCCTCTGTAGGCCACCGCACACCAAATCCGCCCTGTAGGGGCGGGACAAAGCCCCGGACTTCCATCTTTGGGACGCGCTTCGCGTTTTGCCTTCCCTTCTATGTTCAGGCCGCTCCTACGGAGCTTTCGACATTGATAAGCTAGGACTGGTTTCTACCAACAGGCCGTCCCTAACGGGACTTCGGACTTTCTTCATCGAGTGTCGGATCTTCGCTTTTCGCGCTTCGTTCATAATCCTCTGCGATTTCTCTGCGTACTCCGCGTCTCTGCGATTTCTTTTGCCCTTGCCATCCAAACCATTTTGCTCTCCCCTGCTTCTCCCGAAGGGGTCCTCCAAAGGAGTCCTTCGGACCTTTGGGACGCGTTCCGCGTTTTGCCTTCCACCTTCCATGTTCAGGCCGCTCCTACGGAGCTTTCGACATTGATAAGCTAGGACTGGTTTCTACCAACAGGCCGTCCCTAACGGGACTTCGGACTTTCTTCATCGAGTGTCGGATCTTCGCTTTTCGCGCTTCGTTCATAATCCTCTGCGATTTCTCTGCGTACTCCGCGTCTCTGCGATTGATATCCGAGCCTTACCCTTCCTTCCACTTTCCACTTTCCGCGTTCCGCGTTTCGCGTTTCGCGTTCTATTCTATCGTGTCTCCGGGATCTGCCTTCGCAGTATCACCGGGAAACTCCAGAGTCGAGTCAATCTCGACCGTTCTCAACGGCATCGGCACCATGCTATCGGGTTCCTGGAGAGTTGTGTCGATTTCTTCTTCCTCGATCTCTTCCTCAACCAAATCTTCTTCCTCTGTCTGTCCACGCCCGATCATCCTGTTCAAGACAATTCTTGATCGTCGGGAAACATAGCGGCTGTCGCCATTCGGTCTGTGTCTGAGCGGACTCGGAATGACAGCTGCGAGCCGGAGGCTTTCATCCAGGGTCAGTTCCGAGGCAGACTTGCCAAAATATGTTCTCGCAGCAGCATCGATCCCGAACACGCCTGGTCCCCATTCAATGAGGTTCACGTAAAGCTCAAGAATCCGCGTTTTCGTGAGATGAGTTTCCATTAGAAGAGTGATGACAACTTCCTCCAGCTTGCGGAGGATGCTCTTGGAAGTCGAAAGGTAAAGATTCTTGGCGAGCTGCTGAGTGATTGTGCTTGCGCCCCTCGCTGCTCTTCCTTCCTCAATATTCTTCGAAATGGATTCTTGTACTTCAAACCAGTCGATTCCACCATGAGTATAGAAGGTGCCGTCTTCCGCCGCGATAACGGCATCGAGCGTTTGTCTTGGGATCCGGGAAATCGATATCCACCGGTTGGAAATCCTGAGCTTTTTCCCCGCCTCTTCCGCCTCATCCATTCGCTGTCGCATCAATGCGGTCTCTTGCGGGTTTGTCGTCTTCAGACTGTAAATGCTGAAGTAGGGAATAGTCAAAATCTCCCACAACAGGAACGCCCCTATCACCAAGAGAACTGCAAGGAACTTGTGTCCCCTGATCCACGAGCCGAATGAACTGAGTTTCATCTACCGACGAGCCCTCAGAGCCTTCACGAAATCGTCCGGGTCATGGCATCAAGATAGTCCTGCAGGAGAAGCCGGGCGGCCATTTCATCAACCCTCCCCTTCTGCTGCCTTTCCTTCTTCTTCATCCCTCCGTCGAGAAACACCTGCTTTGCTCTGACGCTTGTGTAGCTCTCATCCC
>DAIPLH010000063.1:0-3583 GCA_036769325.1 Bacteroidota bacterium | reverse complement strand
CATGTCTCTATTGGGATCCGGACGAGCTGCTTCAGCCGGGAAATAAACTCGTCCACCTCGAGAGCTTTTGTTCCTTTGGTTCCGTCGCTCTGGTACGGCATCCCGACGATGATTCTTGTCACCGCATTGGTTTCTGCAACGCTCCGGATCTGTTCAAGCGCGGAAGGAGTGTTGAGAACAACGCCCGCTCCCCCGGCAAGGATGCCCAAAGGGTCACTGAGGGCGAGTCCAATGCGCTCCGTTCCAAAGTCGATTCCGAGGAGCCTTCCGGTGGGTTCCCGTTGCGGAATGCTCACTCTTCGAAGCGCTCCACTTTGGTTACCCCTTTGATTTTTTTAATCCTCTCAACGATGCGCGAGAGATGCTCTGTGTCCTTGACATACAGCAGGAAGGTACCTTCAAAGAAGGTGTTCTGGGAATCTATATTCACGCTTCTGATGTTGGTGTTCATCGAAGTGGAAATGGCCTGCGTAATGTCACTGAGCATCCCCTGCCGGTCGCCCCCGGAGACGGTAATCCCCGAGACAAACATTACGGTGTTTTCCACCGGCCAATCGACCTCGACAATCCTGTTGCTTTCCATCTGCATCATAAGCTTGAGGTTCCTGCACTCCCTCCGGTGAATCCGGATCCCCTCGCCTGTCGTGATAAAACCGACGATATCGTCACCCGGGATCGGGTTGCAGCATTTTGCGTAGTTATGGAGGAAGTTCTCCTTGGCCCCACTCAGGATGATACCACCCGGGATCCCGCGGGCTATCGAAACGAACTTGTTGAACAGACCTTCGACCCGCCCTTCGGGTGTCACAACGCTTTGCGGGTGCTTCTTTTCGTCCTGGATCATGCGGATGACATCATCCGGGTTGAGTTTCCCCTGTCGGAGACCAAGATAGAACATGCCAAGGTTCTCGATCTTCTTGTCGTGAAGGAACTTCGAAAGCTCATCGTCATTGAGGCTCAGCTTCGCTTTCCTGGTCTTCTTTTCCCAGAGGGCCTTGCCTTCCTCAATCGCCTGTCGCTGTTCCTCCTTCACCCACCTTCGAATCCGGGATTTTGCCTTGTGCGTGACAACAAATTTTTCCCAGTCCGGGTTTGGAGTCTGGGTCTTTGATGTAAGGATCTCCACCTGATCTCCGCTTCGGAGAACGGTATCCAGCGGAACGAGCTTTCCGCTGACCTTTGCCGCCAGACAGTGGTCTCCGATGCCTGAGTGAATTGCGTAGGCGAAGTCGATTGGCGTCGAGCCCTTCGGGAGTATCCTGAGATCTCCCTTTGGAGTGAAGATGTAGATCTCCTCCTGGTAGAGATTGAGTCGGAAGCTCTCCATCAGTTGATCAGCCGGATCCTGACCTTCGGCCACACCTTCAAAAATTTCCCTCACCCAGTTCACCCAGTTGGCCAGCTCTTCGTCGACCGCCACGGCGGCGCCTTCCTTGTACCGCCAATGGGCCGCTACCCCCTTTTCGGCAACTTCATGCATCGCCCGGGTTCGGATCTGGACCTCGACCATCTTCCCTTCGGGGCCGACAACGGTGGTATGGATCGATTGATAGCCGTTCTTCTTTGGAAGAGAGATGTAGTCCTTGAACCGGTCAGGGTTCGGTGTGTAGATATCACTGATCCGGCCATAAGCTGCAAAGCAATCGTTTGGATCATCGGTGTCGATGATGATGCGTACTGCGAAGAGGTCGTAAATCTCCTCCAGCGGTTTGCTTCGTTTGAGCATCTTGTTGTAGACACTAAAGAGATGCTTCGGACGACCTTCTATTTCATACTTGATCCCGTCGGCTTTCAACCGGGCTTCGACCGGCTCGGCGAAGCGGCGAATATATCCCTCACGCTCCCTGCGCCGCGATTTCACATCCCGGGCTATGGCGTCGTATGCTTCCCGGTTGAGGTACTTGAATGCCAGATCCTCGAATTCCCATTTGATGTTTGCCAGTCCGAACCGGTGAGCAAACGGGGCGTAGATATCGAGCGTCTCGCGGGCCATCCGCTTCTGTTTGTCAACCGGAAGGTATTCAAGGGTCCTCATATTGTGAAGGCGGTCGGCAAACTTGATCAGGATAACCCGGATGTCATTGACCATCGACAGCAGCATCTTGCGATAGCTCTCTGCCTGGGTGACGTCATGACTCCTGAAGATGTCTGATATCTTCGTGGCTCCGTCTACAATCTCAGCGATCGTTGGCCCGAATTCAGCCCTGATGTCATCGATCCGGTACTCGGTATCTTCCGCAACATCGTGCAGCAACGCACCGGCAACCGAGACATCATCGATGGCTATTTCCTTGGCCATGATGCGGGCTGTTTCATAGGGATGGTCGAAGAACGGTGCCCCGGATGCCCGGAGATCGTTCTTGTGGGCATTGAAGCCAAAGTCATAGGCACGGCGGATGAGCTCCTCATCCACCTTGGGGAGGTTTCTCCTGCACATCAGGAGAAGATCGTCAAGATTTCGTTTGTATTTCGCGTTCGTCATATAAGAATCGGGAGCGTGATACTCCAAAGAAAAGATAGGCGCAAACACAGGAAATGTCAAGAAAGGGGAAGTAGCAGTCGGAAGTCGATAGTCGGAAGTCAGAATGGATTGAACCGCCGACTCGAGCCGAGCCCTCGGCCGGAGGCCGGGCAAAGACGCAGAGCCATTCGCAAAGGGCGCAAGGAAGGATCTAGGTGTTGTCTTTTTCCCGAACAATCAAATCTCTACCTCTGCCCTCCATTTTGGTCATCAGAACGTTTGGTGATTCGGGTTTGTTTGTGATTTGATGCTTGGTTTTTGGTGCTTTTCCTTTATTGCCCATACCTCACCCCGGCCATGATCGCACTAGACCCCTCTCCTGTCAGGAGAGGGGAAAGGAACAAACAAGGCTGGGGTGAGGTCGTTCGGGATCCGAAGCAAATTAGGCACAGATCGTGGGTGCTTGGTTGTTGATAGTTAATTGACAATTGTCGATTATCGCTCGACAATTGAAAATCCACAATCAACAATTAGGGAGTGGTCGCTCAGTCATGTACTACTTTTGCTTGAACGCCAGCACAATGGGAACCCCGGAGAACGGAAAATGCTTCCTCACGCAGTTCTCGAGGTATCGTTTGTAGTTCTCTTCGACTAGTGTCGGATCATTGCAGAAGAAAGAAAACACCGGAGGCTTGACCCTGACCTGTGTAACGTAGTTGATTTTCAACTCCTTGCCTGAGCGTGTCCTCGGCGGGAAGAACTCCATGTCCACCTGCATCAACTCGTTTAACCGGCTGGTGCTGACACGGGTGTTCTGTTCGGCATCGACTTTCTTCACCATTTCAAGGATTTTTGGGACACGTTGCTTTGTCAATGCCGAGACAAACATGATTGGAAGGAAGTCGTAGACCCGCAGTCGATCCTTGAGTATTCCGGTAAGGTGACTGGCAGTCCGCTCATCTTTTTCGACAAGGTCCCATTTGTTGACGACCAGTAATGTAGCCCTCTTCCGCGACATTGCCAGTTCGATGATTCGCAGGTCCTGGTGGTGCAAACCGACCTGGGCATCGATCAGAATGACGGCGACGTCGCACCGTTCGACGCTCTTGATGGTTCGAACAG
>DAIPLH010000407.1:0-3075 GCA_036769325.1 Bacteroidota bacterium | reverse complement strand
TCATCGTTTACGCCCTCCTTCCTGCACTGCTGCACGTGATAAGCAATGCAATCATCGCACCTGAGCACCATGGAGGCAACAAGACCAAGCATTTCCTTGGTTTTCGCATCAAGAGCGCCCGGCTCGTACGTGAGCGTATCGACACCGAAAAATCGTTTGATGGCCCGGTTATCGGCGCTAAGGATCCGGTCGTTCATTTTCTTCCGGTATTCGTTGAACTGCGTGACCCGGTCAGACATCTTCATCCCTCCTGAAAGAATTGTGATGATCCTGTTCGATGGGCGACCTGGAGTTCGTGTTTCGCTGCAATTTCTTCAACCTTCCTGATGCCCCCTGTTGCTTCCCTCCATCCACCCATGCGGATCTCTTCCATGATGCTACGGATCTCAGCCAACGCGTCATGTTGCCCGGGCCGGAATCCGACTGACACATACTCCTGGAGTGCGGCAATGGATTGCTGGACAACAAGGATTCCGGCCAGAATCAACAGCACAGAAAGCGACAGATCAATTAATCCATGAGGTAGACCGAGAGTCCAGCCGAGAAAAAGGCTCGCAAAACCCGCGAAGACGATGATCCAGCCAAGCATGATCATCAATCTATATCGACGGAGGACTCTGAGGAATCCCGTGTAGTAGTATTCAATCTCAGGACCCGACAGTGCCGGACGCGATTCTTCTTCGTTTGTCTTTTGTTCCAAGGGTTTGACCACTGGTAAGGGATGAGAAAGGTAAGAAGAAATGAGAAGAAAGAAAAAATCTGGTAAGTGTCTCAGTTTGAATTTCCAAGAACTCACCGCCAGCTTTGACATAGCCAACCACCAGAGAAGGTTCGAGCAGATCAATCCCCGGCGAACAATCCAGTCGGGGTTGAATATATTCAACCCCGACGGGGAGAACCCCCATCTACTTCACCGTTGTCCCTCCACAACTGCTTCCGGCACCGGCAGTGCATCCAAAACAATGGGATCCAAAAACGATGTCGCGTGTCGCGAGCTGTTTAAAATCGAAATCCCAGATTGTCGAAGGTAGTCCATCGCTGACTCCCATCTCGAGCATCTGGTTGAAATCACAATCATAAAGAATTCCGTCATAACCGACGCTGATCAGAGTTCTGCACATGACTCCTTCGGCTGCAGTGGGATTGAATGCGTTTATCAGTTTCTGCATGTACGTTTCGTACAGATCTGCCCTCTCGAGGAAGTGCCTGAAGCGATTGATAGGCATGTTGGTGATGACAAACAGACTGTCGAACACCAGGTTGTAGCGTTTCCGGAGCTCATCCTTGAATTGCAGTTCTATTGCACTGTTCGGGCGGAAGGAAAGCGCCAACCGGATTATAAACCAGATTGAGGAGAAGGCCTGTTCCATTCCTTCCATATCCAACTTCATTGAGACGCCGCATTGACTCGATACTCTTTTCGAAAACTCCCTGTCCCCGCTGTGCATCAGTCTCCCTCTCCTGGAAGTATGGGAGTGATGAGATCAGCTCCACCGCGTGGTCACGGAAGAACAACGGGAGGCTCTCCATACTTCTTCCGGTCAGCGGATGAGGATCCAATGTCACCGTGAAATTGTGGCGGACGATGACATGCTTGTCGAGGAGACTCGCCTGTTCAACAAAATATTCAAACTGCTCGTTGAGCTCAGGCGCGCCTCCGGTGATATCAAGGTTCCTGATCGCCGGATAAGCCCTGAGAATCTCCAGACATCGCTCAATCCCATCCCGGGTCATCATCTCGGTCCGCTTCGGACCCGCGTCCACGTGGCAATGTTTGCATGCCTGGTTGCAGAGCTTGCCGACATTCACCTGAAGGGTCTCAACTGCTGTGGCTTTCAGGTCAAGCTGATGTCGTGCCAGCGTTTTCTCGAAATCCATCATCACTTCGGCTTCCTGTAATCGGGTTCAGGAGTGAACCGGAAATCGTTACATCGAGAGCTTTTCGACAATATTGCGGCACTGAACGCCGTGGGCAAGCGACGCACCACCGCGGACCGCAGCGGTAACGTGCAGGGCTTCCGTCATTTGATCCAGGTTTGCTCCCGTTTCCAGGCACTGGTTCGTGTATGCATCGATGCAGTAGGGACATTGTACGGTGTGAGCGACAGCCAATCCGATCAGCGATTTCTCTCGTTTCGTGAGGGCGCCCTCGGTTGCTGTGGCCTCTGAATACCATGCAATAAACTTGTCCCAGAGCTCCGGACGATTCTTGCCGATCTCAGCAAATTTTGCGAGGTCCTTTGATTCATAGTATGAAGCCATCAGTACTCCTTCTATCGGAAGATAACAACGTTGCCCCTGCAGGGCTGAAACTTAAAGATTCGGTCTACCAGATTCAACTCTTCCCGAACCAGGCGGAGAACCGAACGAGGTCTTCTTTCGTATCAATGTCAGCCAGAGTCGCGAGAAGAGAGTGTCGCAGTTTCAAACCCCGTACTCTGGCCAGCGTGGCGGGGAAGACATCCGGTGTACTCCATGCAATTCCTGAGAAGAGATCACCGACCCCATCGATCATCCCGAGAAGATAGTAGCCCCCATCTTCAGATGGCCCCAGAACGACTTCATCCAGCTCAAGCAAATCAAACGCTTCTGTGATCACCGCTGCTTCGAGGTTGGGAATGTCAGTTCCAACAATAATACTCCTGGAAGATCCGCCTGCGAAGGTCCGCCTGAAAGCATTGTGCATCCTTTCGCCGAGGTTGGATCCCTCCTGAGGACAAAACACAAATTCCTGTCCGACCCAGGCCCTCATTTCCTGTTCGCTCGCAGATGGATCATAAAACAGCCATACCCGGATCCCAGTCTTCTCCATTTCTTTCCCGATCTCAAAGACATGCTCTGCAAGTTGCTTGTAGACCTTTGCAGCCTCAGCCATTCCGATCCCGGCTCCAAGTCGCGTTTTTACTTCACCTGCCCGGGGATACCGCGCAAAAATGATGAGGGATCGGTCGTTCTCTGTCTTCATGCCCGGCGCAGGATCTCCTGCCTCATGATCTCTCTGGTGAAAAGTATGGCAAATGGAACGTATTCGAGTGCAATAAGGATTGCTGACTCCTCCCACACACCGTTCAACTG
>DAIPLH010000406.1:0-3077 GCA_036769325.1 Bacteroidota bacterium | reverse complement strand
ATAGAAAACCGGAACGGCGACCAGCGACTTGATGTACTCGGTCGACTCATAGTGTCGAACCAGATCCTTCTCGGATACCGGTGTAACACGGCCATGAAACTGCGGCCTGCCATCTCTGGAGACCTGGCTGACAATGTCGTTCTCCATCTGAAACCTGGTCTGGCTGATGAAGTTCTGACTATCCGTCGCCTTCGCCTCCAGAACACATTGCCGCTTCTCGTTGTTCGACCAAAAGAACGCAACCGAGTGGGCGAACAGAACATCGCGAAGAGCGATCAGGGCTTTGCCCAGCAGGTGCTGAAACTCGCGTCGCGGCTCGAGGTCGCTTAAATCCACCGCTGTGTCTACGAAATCTCCTACTTCAAACTGCTTTACTTTTTGTTCCTTTGTAACTGTTGCTGCCGGCATTACCGATTTTGTCGAAGGGACGACCGGCTCGTCATCGCGTACCTCCTTGACAACAAACTTACCGCTCGCTGATGGTTGATAATCATCAAACATCAAAGTTTTCATTGAGTCTTCCCGAAGATGGTGAGACACTTTCCCTTTTGTGTTTTCCGGAGAAGACCGAACCCAATCCCTGACGGTCCTTCCTGTACTCGTGGAGAACAGGAAAAATCCCGCACCGCAAAAAAAGAGGCTGATCACGATCCATCCCACCGACAGATCGAGAACGAAATAACCAATGACAGGCACGAGGATTGCAGAAGCGACGAGGATTATCTGACCTGAAGAGTACCTCTTCAGGAGATCACGCGTCGACGCCCTGATGCCACCATTGGTCATTTTTTTGGGGTACGGCCTTCGGAAAACGTTGAAATCTAATCAATAAGCTTTGAAAAGTCAATAACTTGAGGGGTTGTAATGTTAGGATCTAGATCCTGCCGCGAAGACTCAAAGCCGCGAAGAAATGCAATACCTTACAGAATCAAGTCCTTGAAAACCTTTGAGCCTTCGCGACTTTGTCCGAAGGACCCCTTTGGGGGCGTTCTTGGCCTCCCCGATTGTCGATAGACTTTGGGGCGGGGGATTTGAGTTGAAAAAGGTATAGAAGCCCCGAAGGGGCGGCCTGTTTGTAGAAACAAACAGGGACCAAAGAAATTGTCGTAAGCTCCGGAGGAGCGGCCTGTAAAATGTGGACGATTCCAGTGGTATTAACCACATCATCAATCAATAGTCAGAAATCCGTGTTCGATATTCCTAGTGCACATCGATCTTGGCTTTGTACCGAGCGGTTGTTCTGAGTGAATTGCGATTAGCGAATAAGGACTTGGGATTATAGAAGTTGTGGGCTATCCACTTGGCGTCATGGCGCCTTGGCGGTTCAACCATTAGGAGGTAACCCCTATGGATAAAGCAGATAACGCTCCCGTTTCTCTCTAAACTCTCCCATCCCTCCATCAACAAGCGGCAGCATTTCGTCGATCTCTGCTCCGCGAAGGAGGGCATCAACGAGTGCCCCTGAACCGAGCAACCTTTCCACACCGTCACGGTTAAGAGACGTTTCAGCAGGGTACTTCTCCAGTAAGGTAGAGAGGATCGTGAGAGCGGTGGTCGAGGGTTCAAATTCTTTGATGTTGGTAACACGAACGCGGATTCCGTGACACTCCACCCCTTCATGCTTGGAAGCAGTTGGGGTAAATGAAGCCTGAGTCAGTTCAACCCCTTCAAGTCTATGTGCGTCCAGAGCCTCCTTGATGCGGCCGGAATCAAGAAAAGGAGCGCCGATGAGTCGAAACGGCTCGCCTGTCCCCCTTCCTTCTGAGATCCGGGTCGACTCAAGATAACAGGTCGACGGATAGGCAAGCGCTGTTTCGGGATCGGGGATATTCGGCGATGGAGGAATCCACGGAAGGCCTGTCGCATCCCAGAGCAGATTCCGCGTCCAGCCCGACATGGGAATGACGATCACCTCCGGTTTGATTCCGCCGCTCAACCAGCCTTCACCTGTAATCATCAAAGCAAGCTCTCCGCAGGTCAGACCGTACACAACGGGAATCGGATAAGCGCCAATAAACGACCTGAGAGAATCATCCATCATGGGTCCGTCGATCCGGAGCCCCCCCTGGGGATTCGGGCGGTCGAGGACGACGAATGGAATTCCGACTTCCGCCGCCGCCTCCATCGCAAGTCCCATGGTGCTGATGTATGTGTAGAAACGAACACCGACATCCTGAATGTCGTACAGCAGAATGTCGATCCCGCGCAGCATCTCGGGTGTAGGCTTCCGCGTCCCACCGTAGAGCGAAAAAACCGGGATCCCGGTGAGGGAGTCCTTCTGATCACCGGTCATCTCTCCGGCGCCGGCGGTCCCGGAGAATCCGTGCTCGGGAGCGAACAGTGCGCTCACGTGCACGTTCTTCTTCACAAGAGCTTCTGCAAGCGTCTGGCCATCAGGCAACCGGCCCGTATGGTTCGTGAGAAGTCCGACGTTCCTGCCGATGAGCAGATCGAGGCGATTTTCTAGCAGTACTTCGGAGCCGAGCTTCACCCTGACATCCTGTACACTTGAACATCCGGCTGTGCCCGATACAACAACGCTCACGATCAGAGCGACACACCAGGAGCGATAGACTATCAAACGATTCCCCTTCCCCTGGCGATACACCAGGCCGCAATACTCATCCCGTCCCAGAGGGTTCCGTTCCTGATTTCATCGTCAATCTGTCCGGGTGTGACTTTGATCAGCTCGAATTCTTCTGTTTCATCAGGCCGTGCGCCGACAAAGCTGAGTCCTTCCGCAAAATAGACACGGCACATTTCGTCGGTCACACCGTTATATGGATTGAACTCTCCTGCAAAGGTCAGCGATGAAGCCTTGTAGCCGGTTTCCTCCTGTAACTCAACCCGGGCTGTTTCCTCGGAACTTGCCGGAGGTTTCACGCTGCCGCAGGGGAACTCGATGCTCTCGCGTGCTGCGAGATAACGGTATTGTTTGACCATGAGCAGCCGGCCATCGTCGAGTCTCGGAATCACCATGGCAGAGCCGGGTGTGTGGACATAGTGGTATTCTCCGCCGGCTCCATCGGGCAACGTGACCTCATCCCGGCGGTAAGTCCACCAGGGATTCTGAAGGA
>DAIPLH010000405.1:0-3080 GCA_036769325.1 Bacteroidota bacterium | reverse complement strand
ATGAGAGACAGACTCTCCGAAACGCTCTCCCCCATCGGCGATCTGGAACGGTTGAACGCGAAAGTCTGTACCGCCCGGGCAACTCCCCGGGAGGTTGTCGGATTGAAATTGATCCTGACGGAAGTCGGGCCGCTGAAAGAGGCTCTTGCCGGTGCAAACGCAAGAGGACTGCGGACCGCGGCGGAGACACTTCATCCTCTTCCGGATATCGGCTCCCTGATCAGCTCCGCCATCGTTGATGATCCGCCGCCAACACTGGCCACCGGCGGTGTTATCCGGGAGGGCTTTGACCGCGAGCTTGATGACATCAGAAGGATTGCCTACAGCGGCAAGGAGTGGATTGCTGCCCTGCAACAGAAGGAACGGGAGCAGACCGGCATTCCGTCGCTCAAGATCGGCTTCAACAATGTGTTCGGCTATTACATTGAAATCACAAACACACACAAAGACCGAGTGCCTCAGAGCTATATCCGCAAACAGACAATTGCCAACGCCGAGCGTTACATCACACCGGAATTGAAAGAGTATGAAGAGAAGGTATTGCATGCCGAAGAGAAGATTCTCGCCCTGGAGTCGAGGATCTTCGAGGATGTCCGCCGGGAGATCGCCGTGCATGCAGGAGCAATTCAGGAGAACGCACGACTGATCGGGATAATCGACTGTTATTGCTCTCTCGCTCAGGCAGCCGTCGAATATGACTATGTCTGTCCGGAGGTAAACGACTCAACCCGGCTGGAGATCATCGGGGGACGCCATCCTGTGATCGAGCGCTTCCTGCCACCCGGCGAGGCCTACACTCCAAATGACTCAATCCTCGATGCCTCCGGTGACCGGATCCTGATCATCACCGGGCCAAACATGAGCGGAAAGTCGAGCTTCCTGCGGCAGACCGGCCTGATCGTCCTCCTCGCACAGGTGGGGAGCTTCGTGCCGGCCCAGAAGGCAACCATCGGGATTGTGGACAAGATCTTCACCCGCGTCGGGGCAAGCGACAACATCGCTTCCGGTGAAAGCACGTTCCTTGTCGAAATGCACGAAGCGGCACACATTGTCAACACCGCCACCAGCAAAAGCCTCGTTCTTCTAGATGAGGTTGGCCGCGGCACAAGCACATTCGACGGCATCAGCATCGCATGGGCGCTGACCGAATACCTCCACGCCCGGGTCGGGGCAAGGACGCTCTTTGCAACCCACTACCATGAACTCAACGAACTCGCCGATCTTCATGAGGGAATCAGGAACTACAAGGTCGATGTGCGGGAATACGGGGACAAGGTGATCTTCCTCCATAAGGTGGTTCCAGGGTTCGCGGATCACTCTTACGGAATCCAGGTCGCACAAATGGCCGGACTGCCGGAAGAAGTGACACGAAGAGCCGGGATGATTCTCAGGAATCTCGAAGGGTCCGATCTCACGATGCTCGAGCCGGAACAGACCCCGGGAAGAAATGGAACTGAGCACGCCAAACGACCGGCCGGCCGCATAGCACGGGCAGGAATGCAGATCACCCTTTTTGAGTCCGCCCCCGATCCCATCGCCGATGAGATCAGAAAGATTGACATCGATCGACTGACTCCACTTGAAGCGCTGCAAAAACTCTCCGAACTCAAGCAAAAAGTCTCTCCCCCGGGATCCAAAAACCCCAGCACCACTCCGTGAATCTCGTTACGAATTTCTTCCGGCAGCTGAGGGAGCGGAATGTCCGGAAAACCATGGCCATTTACATGAGCGCCGCGTTGACCACGATCGGGGTCATCAAGCTCCTCATGGAAGTCTACGAGATCCCGCCGGCCATCTTTCCGGTGGCGGTGACTCTTCTGATTGCAGGTACAGCAAATGCGTTTGTCTATGCGTGGCAGTCGGGCGGAAAACAGGCAGTCCGAGCGCGCAACAAGGGAATCATCCTTCACTCTCTCTTCATCATTATTGCCGTGGCCCTTTCGTACCGGATAGCCACGTCAACACAATCCACCCATGTCAATGATAGTTCCGCATCCGTTATTGCCGTTCTCCCATTTACGAACCTGAACAAGGATGCCGGGGATGACTATTTCAGCGATGGGATGACCGAGGATATTCTTACGCACCTCTCGAAAATCGCTAACCTCAAGGTCATTTCACGGACGTCGGTGATGCAATACAAGAACACCACCAAGCCGATCCGGCAGATCGCCGGCGAGCTCGGCGCCGGATCCATCCTGGAAGGAAGCGTACGGCGTTCAGGGAACCGTATCCGGATCGTCGGTCAGCTGATCAACGCGCAGACAGACGAGCATCTCTGGAGTGAAACGTATGACAGGGAAATGACGGATGTTTTCGAGATTCAGTCTGACGTAGCCCAGCAAATTGCCAGGGCGCTGAAGGCAACACTTTCCCCCGCAGAGAGTACCCGGATTGGTCACAGACCAACGGGAAACCTTGATGCGTATGCCTACTATCTGCGAGGCAGAGATCTCTACTATCGGTACACCAGGGAAGACAACGAGCAGGCGATTGCCTTGTTCAAGCAAGCGATTGCTGCAGACCCGAATTATTCCCTTGCACTGGCTGGATTGGCAGATGCATTTGCACAGCGTGTCCAGAGATTCGGATTCGAGCAGTACTGGGCAGACTCTGCGATTGAATTGAGCCACAGAGCGATCCGCCTGGACCCGAACATTGCAGAGCCGTACAAGAGTCTCGGACTCGCGTTCGGCCAGCGCGAATGGTATCACAGGGCGATGGACCAGTTCTCAATGGCGCTCAGGATCAGTCCAAACCATTCCGCGGCAGTATCAAACCTGGGACTGATGCACCTCTGGACAGGTGATCCGGAAAGCGCTCTTCCACTGATCAGGAAGGCGCTGATCCTGTCTCCTGAAAGGACGATCCATTATTTCCACCTCGCCTCGGTGTACGACGCGTTAGGAGTCGACAGCCTCTCGGAACGGTACTACCGGAAAACGATCGCGTTGGATGGAAACTCTACATTTGCCTATCGTGCTCTTTCCCAGCTTTATGTTGTAACGGGAAGAATCCCACAGGCAAGAGCGATGCTCGACTCGATGCTCAATCAGTACCCGGACGATTCGTACCTCCTT
>DAIPLH010000404.1:684-3085 GCA_036769325.1 Bacteroidota bacterium | reverse complement strand
AAAACATCAGTTGTAACATACGAGTTGTAACATACGAGACGCCATGACGCCAAGGAAGATAAGGATGAAAGGACACAGAGGAAGATGGAAGGGCTGGAGGCAAGAAGCAAGAAAAGGATAGGTCGGAAGTCAGAGGGTAGAAGGCAGGAGCGATCGATTTTGGGCATTTGAATTTTGATAATTCGGGCTTCCTTCGGATTTGATGCTTGGTTCTTTGTGCTTACATCTTGTGTTCTCTTCGGACGGCTTTTTTGGCGTTCTTGGCGTCATGGCGGTTCAATCTCAAGGCCCTGAATTGTCAGCCCGGCAGCCTTATCTCTTTCACCAGGCTTTCCAGGTTGAGCAACGACCTGCGGAAGGTGCTTTCCGTTTCAGCTTTCTTTGTCAACGCAAAGAGCGCTCTTGTCAGCAGGTTCTTCTTCACATACAAATCGATTGTCAGCCTTGTTTTCTTCTCGCCTGTTTTCTCAAGGGTAAAATACCTTGAGCTGTTCTTCTGTTCGTCGGTCTCACTGAACTCAATTCGGTCCCAGGTAAACGAACAGCTGCTGTAGTAGAGGACAGCCTGCCCGTCGTCCATGACACACCTGCATTTCAACCCAACGCGCGGAAGAAGGTGGCTAACTTCCTCAACTGACCTCACTCCTTCCATCCAGCGGCTCCGGTAGTTGAAGTCTCCCGTCGCATGAAACAGCGTGATGCTGTCCGCGTCGTATTCCCGTGAGAAAGAGAGGACTTTGGTCCTGGATGAAATTTCCAGCTCCGGGAGCTCAGGTGCTACCTCGGCCTTCAACGGAGCGAGGAAGGTATAGAAGAATGAAATGTCGCCGCTTTCGGTTTTCCTTGCACTGCTGTTCCATTGCATCCATCGGGCGAAATCGGCCTGAGGTCCGCCTTCTCCGGCCAGCGGTGGGGTCACAAGCCAGTACTCATGCTGGTCAATGTCGTTCTTCAGCAGCTGGTGAGCCACGATCACATCCTTGCCGATGAGCTTTTCGAAATTACTGACAGTATAACGGGTGAATTCGCCGTAGTGGGTGATCACCTTGAGGGACAGGTTCACTGCAGCGTTGCACGCCGTGCAATGACAGAAACGGAGATATTCATATGCCAGGAGGCGTTTGTGAAACTCACAGAACATTTTCTCGACCTGCCTGTAGATCACCTCCAGATCCGGCGATTCACCGAACCGGTAGAAGAGGATGGCATCTCCTTCAATCTCTGAAACCTCAAGGCCCATCTGGTTCGACTTGATCAGTGTCTCAAGCAGCTCCTGAATGACCATCCGGCTGTGTTGAATCTCCGTCTGGCTGACAAAGCGTGTAAACCCGCTGATGTCGGGAATGAAGATCAGTCCTTTATTTTCCATCTGTTTATCCATTGTCTCTGGTCCAATTTCCCCAATATATCTCGATTCGTCCAAACAAGCGACCTGATTCCGCCTGTGTGATTTGAGCCACACGGTCGGCGTCGGTGCTTTGAGTTGAACCAGCATCCCCAACTAATCTGAATTTAGGGCCCTGCTGTTGTTGAAGATAAGACCGCTTTAGGTTACTTTCCCTACACCCCCCACCAACCGTGTGAACAAGAGAGGATTACTACCCGGAGGAGTTCCCTAAGTCCAACCGGAGTTGCATTTCGCGGAGCATCAAGCACTTTGGCATCGCCGAACCTGCAGCAACGTCACAAGTCCGCCGGTTCATGTACCGGAAATCTAAACAATTCTGCAAACCTACAATAATAAAAACAGATGGAGGCATGATGCGAAAGCTAGCAGTTGTTACGACTTTCCTTTGGCTGGCCCTGTTGCCCTTGAGCCTGGCTAAATCCCAGAGCATGGAGCTTGAGCTCCTGGCACACGTGAACCAGTATCCCGGACCGGGGTACAGTGCCATCTGGGGCTATACCGCCCCCGATGGGCGCGAGTATGCGCTTCTCGGAGTTCAGACAGGAACCAGCGTCGTTGATATCACCGATGCACCGGTGGTTGATGAAGTGGGCTTCATTCCCGGACCCAACTCTCTGTGGCGAGAGCTGAAGTCTTACCGGTCATACGCATATGTCGTGAACGAAAGCGGCGGCGGGATGCAGATCATTGATCTGTCCGATCTCCCAAACTCAGTTTCTCTTGCCGCAACGTATACAACGCTATCGACATCTCACACGATCTACATCGATACCACCAACGCAATCTGTTACCTCGAAGGGACGTTCGGGAGTCAGTCGGTGAGAGTTCTCAGTCTTGCGAATCCGGAGGCCCCGGTGCAGATCGACGAATATGGCGTGCAATTCACGGTGGATTTGAGCGCTGGCCAGAAGACGGGCTATTTTCTCGACCAGCGGGAGAATCGTCGCGTCGCGGCGGAGTATCTGCGCGGGCGACGCGTGCTCGATATGTTCT
>DAIPLH010000404.1:0-674 GCA_036769325.1 Bacteroidota bacterium | reverse complement strand
TTGGAGTTGAGTGTCATGACATGTACGCGCAGGACGAGATCGTCTATGTTTCCGAAGGAAATAGCGGCTCAGTGGGAATCTACGACTTATCAATTCCGACATCTCCGCAATTTGTCGACCGACATAATATCCCTGCCTCTGGCTATGTCCACAATGCATGGCTGACAGAAGACGGGAACTACATGATGACGACAGAGGAAACCTCGTTCAAGACGGTAAAACTCTGGGACATCTCCGATCTTGGTAATATTACCCTCATGGACGAGTATCTCTCCACGGAAGGTAATCTTGCACACAACGTGCACATCAAGGGAAACTATGCATATCTCTCCCATTATGACGCCGGGGTGCGGGTTGTTGATATTTCAGATCCCTCCGACATTTTTGAGGTAGGATACTACAACACTTATAGCGGAGGGGGATTGGGTTGCTGGGGTGTGTATCCTTTCTTCGACTCCGGGAAGGTTATCGCGTCCGATGTAGAAACCGGACTCTGGGTCCTTCAATTCGACGGTGGCGGCACAGGCAGCATTTCCTGTGGCGACATTTTCTTCTTCAATGCGAAGTGCAACGCGAATGGTGCGGCCCAGGCAATGGTCAAGATGTCCGGTGACTTCTCAGGCGAGACAGTTACCTTCGATCTCGATGGCGACGACTATATCACGAACGTCATG
>DAIPLH010000403.1:0-3104 GCA_036769325.1 Bacteroidota bacterium | reverse complement strand
CCGATGTGGGAACCAATATCTACGCTGCCGCGGATGGGGTGGTCCGTTATGCCGGACGAACCCGCGGTGGATACGGAACAGTTGTGGAAGTTTCCCATGGATCTGGCTACTCAACTCTCTATGCACATGTGTCGAAGGCTCTCGTTCGTCCCGGTCAGACCATCCGCAGGGGTGACCTGATCGCAAAAAGCGGACGCACGGGACTCGTGAGCGGACCCCACCTGCATTACGAGGTACGGAAGGCAGGGAGAAAGATGAACCCGGTTGACTATTTCTTTGATGATGTCGATGCCGCGTCATACCGCTCTCAGTTGGAATCCACGTCACTTCAATAGGAACACGCCACGACTTGCAGGATATGGGACGATGAGGAGAAAGAGCGCAGTGATCTGGACCATGGAACTGGCTTCGTATCTCGAAGACGCTCCATGGCCGGCAACGAAGGATGAACTCATTGACTATGCAACCAGAACCGGAGCCCCTGCTCAGGTTGTTGAGAACTTACAGGAACTTGAGGAGAGCGAGGAGTACTACGAGAGCATAGATGAGATATGGCCGGACTACCCTACGGACGAAGATTTCTTTTTTGAGGACGAAGGGGAATACTGATATTCCGTTGACTATCGCCGTCGAAATGAGTACACTAAAAAATCCAGTCTAACCGGCTGGTTTTTTTTTGTGCATCTCCGACAAGGGCCCGGGAGTGACCTCGTCCACACATAAGTATTGGTGCAGGGAGAGCCGCGCATTCGTCCTTCTTTCCGTTCTGGTTGTGCTCGTTCAGGGCCCGGCCCTGGCGCAGGAGGAACAGCGGGGCAGCTATGAAATCGCCTCCCTCCGGTTCCTCGGGAATCAATGGTTTAGTGATGGTGAACTCCTCGAAAGAATGAAAACCCGGGAATCGCCCGGGTTCTTCAACCGGTTCCTGCATTCCATCAGCGAGAGCTTCGGAAGCGACAGGCAGTACCTTGATCCAATCGCTCTGGCCGATGAAATGGACATCCTTCGCGTACTCTACGAGGACAATGGTTTTTCCAACATGACCATTGACACATCGTTGTCATTCCTTCCGGATGAGCAAGCAGTTGACATCCTGATCACGATCGCCGAGGGGTATCAGTCATTGGTTGACACCGTCGCCTATAAAGGTCTCCTGAAGGTAGCGGGAGAAGTATGGACAGGTATTCTGGATGATCCCGTTCTGGAGAAAGGAGAGCCGTTTCAAAAAGCGGCACTGGAGGCGGAAGTCCAGCGGGTCCGGTCGATCCTTGCAAATGAAGGATATCCGAACAACCGCCTTGTCCGCGATAGTTCGGCTGCTTTCCGGACGCTCAGTACAGGCAACTATAGAATTGTTCTGGTTTTTGACCCCGGAGAGCGCTATCGTTTTGGCGATGTCCTGATCGTCCAGGACACTTTTGAAGACACACGGGTTGAGGAAGATGTCATCATCCGGCAACTCGACTATGACCCGGGGGACATTTATAGTGAGCGCGACTGGAAGTCCAGCGAACAAAATCTGAATCGGCTGGGAGTCTTCAGCCAGGCCACGATTAAAGTCGAGGTCCCGCATGATTCGTCCTCGTCAGACAGCGTTACTTCCAGGATCACCGTACGACCGGCGGACAAGCATGAGCTCCTGCCTGAAGTAACCATGAGTGATGAGGACAAAGAGTTCAACATCGGAACGGGGCTGGTCTACCTTCAACGGAACTTCCTGGGAGGCGGGCGGACATTCACGACCCGCCTTCGTTTCCGGACTCAAACACTCCGCGAGTTTCCGGATTTCTTTGATGTCAATTCCGAAGCGATCTCCAACCTCGAACTGAGTTTTGAAATTCTTCAGCCGTATGTCTTTACCAACAAGATCAAGGGGACCTGGACCTTTTCGCTGATCATGGATAAGCAGGTGCTCTACCGGCAGGAGATCGTCAAGAACACGTTCGGTTTTTCGGATCGGCTGGGTGTCTATACGTACGGGTATCTCGACTGGACTCTCCAGCGGGTGCGCCTCCAGAGGAACACCAGCATCGAGCTGGACCTCACCGATCCTGTGATCGCGCAACAGTACCAGGCGCTGCTGGTTCTCGAGAAGGAGGTTCAGTTCAACTCAATTCTTTCCTTTACCATTCAGCGCGATAAGACCAATGACCTCTTCTCGCCGTCAGCAGGCTTTGTCCACGCCCTGACGCTCGAAGAGTCCGGGCTGCTCCCCCTGCTTCTCAAAGAGGCCCAGCCAGACATTCCGTTCACCCAGTTCTACCGGGTCATTGGACTCGGGCGCTGGTTTTTCGATCTTACGACCGATCGGTTCTCGATCCTCGCACTCAAGTTGAAAGCCGGCCTTGAGGAGAAGTACGGGGAAAGTCATTCGGACACGAGCAGAGTTATTCCGCAGACACACCGTTTCTTTGCGGGAGGCGGTGGAAGTGTCAGAGGCTGGAATTCCCGCGGACTCATCTCGAGCGGTATCCCGGAATTCGGAGGTAACCTCGCACTGGAAGGGACCATCGAGCTGCGGACAAATCTCTTCCGAACGGGAGAACAGGATATTCTTGATCACATCTGGGTCGTCGCGTTTCTTGATGCAGGAAACGTCTGGCCCCTTATCAGCGAGTACCGGCTGGTTGACGTTGCAATCGCGACAGGACTGGGAATCCGCTATGATACATTCTTCGGCCCGTTTCGCGTCGATTTTGGCATTCGAATCTACGACCCGGGCTACTCTGATCCTGCGAAACGATGGATTACCGAACGGAAATTCTTTGGAGAGACACTCAATGATGGTGTTCTGCATTTTGGTATTGGACATGCGTTCTGACCGGATATGATCTGGCCTTCCGTCATAGGACAGGAGCGCGCAAAAAAGCACCTGCTTGAGCTGGTTTCGCGCAACCGGCTCGCCCATGCATACCTCTTCGAAGGGGACGAGGGCGTGGGGAAAGATGCACTCGCCCTCCAGCTTGCAAGGGTCATTCATTGCGATCAGGGGAAGTCCGAACCGTGCGGGACGTGCCCGTCCTGCCTGAAAAGCGAAAAGCTGCAGCATCCTGACATCCATCTTGTCTTTGCACTGCCAGTGGGGACACACGAGGTGCGTGGAG
>DAIPLH010000402.1:2286-3106 GCA_036769325.1 Bacteroidota bacterium | reverse complement strand
ACACATGCCGGTGGTTGCTGACATCAATCTCGCTGAGAAAACGTCCCCCGGCCGCAGGATACATCTTACGCATCTCCTCAAAAGCCGGATTCACACCCTCGCACTCTGTCCTCGTCGATACGCCGCCGTAGGTGAGGGTCACCGATTCACGGTATTGCGGGCTGATCAGGTCGATGGTCGGGATGGCGTTCCGGAGAAGAAACACGTCGTCTTCAACAAGCTCAATCCTTCTCCCTTTAGGGATTCCCTCATAGGGCATCCCTGTCTCACCCCCATAAAGGATCATGATGCGATTCCCGGCGTTGATCAGTCCTGTTTGCATCTGATGGCTCAAGCCAGCACCAAAAGCGAGCAGCAGGACAACGGCGACCGTTCCCCACGCCATCGCGACAGTGGTGAGAATGGCCCTCGTCCGGTTAGCCTTCAGGTCCTGCAGGAATTCACGCAAGAGTTCGATGTTCATGGTTTTAGGGGAAAAGAAAACCGCAAAGACGCCATGACGCCAAACGAGTTATTGAAGTTCCCACCATTTTTCTTTGCGTCTTTGCGCCATGGCGGTTCACTTTTCTTAAGAATCTGTTCCAACAGCTAGGACCTCAGGCAATCAACAACGTTGAGATTGGCAGCCCTTCGGGCAGGAAGCAATCCCGCCGCAAAGCCGATCAAGCCAAGCACCAACACCGTTGCGAGGACAACGATACCGGAAATCACCGGCGTACCTACAAACTCCTTGATGGGAATGAACTGAAGAGCTTTGGCCAATCCAACGGCAATGAGAAAACCGATGACTGCTCCGATGCCGATGATGAGGAATGTTTCT
>DAIPLH010000402.1:0-2276 GCA_036769325.1 Bacteroidota bacterium | reverse complement strand
ATCATGATTGTGCGCCTGTTCGCCCCGACAGCACGCCGGATCCCGATCTCCTTGGTTCTCTCCTGAACCACAATGTACATGATGTTGGCAACCCCGATTCCCCCGACCGCGAGGGTGAAGGTGCCCACAATGCCCATGAAGAGCGTAAATGCGAGGAAGAAATAAAAGAGAAACTTATCGAATTCGTTCGTGTCCCAGATCCAGATCGCATCCTTGTCGGTTGGGTCGAACTTGTACCGTTTCGCAAGAACCGTCCGCACTTCCTCCTGAATCGCTTCGGCACGTGTGGGGTCGACTGTCGTGTAGATGATATTGCTGACGTAGGGTTCACCGAACACTGAAGCGAATGTGGAGGATGGAATGAAGACGCGGTCCGTGTCACGCCTGTTATAGGAGGAATTCTGGACCTTCGGTGCCATCACGCCGACAACCGTAAACGGAATATCGCCGACAGAGATAATGTTTCCGATTGCAGATTTCTCGCCGAACAGGAGCTTCTTGACCTCGTCTCCTATAAGCGCCACACGCTTGCGGTCACGAATGTCAAGGTCATTCACAAACCGTCCTCCCGGTTCCGGAATGATGTTGCGCATGCCGGCGTACACCGGGTAGACACCTGCGACCAGTGTGTTCATGGCATTTTCCCCGACTCTGATCCGAATCTCATGCCTTGAATACTCCGGACTGATCCGGTCGATGTCCGCTACCTGCGTTGCCAGCAGCCGGACATCGTCTTCCACAAGCTGTATTGAGCGCCCGGATCCAAATCCCTGATAGGCCTTGGTGGTTTGCCCCGGGAACATGATTGCAATGCCTTCGCCAATCCCATGCATGTTGATGGTGAGCTGGCGTTTGAACCCTTCGCCAAATGCGAGGAGGATGACAATCGCAACTGTTCCCCAGACGATGCCGAAGATTGTGAGGAATGTGCGCAGCTTCTGGGCTTTGAGATCGGCAATGAACCCGGCCAGGTATGTGAGCCCGCGCTCCAGCATTGGTTATTCGATTTGCTTGACCGGCTTTTCCTTCACTTCATCAGCCTCTTGCAACCCTTCAAGAATCTCCACGTTGATGGCGTCGCTCAATCCAATTCGGATCAGGTGTGAGTTGGTTGTGTCCGGTCCCGTGGCCAGGGCGACGAAGGCAGAGTCATTCCGGAATGTCACGACCCTTTCCGGGATCATCAGAACGTTGTCCCTCCGCTCGATGATAATGTTGGCGTTGGCCGAATAGCCTGCTCTCAGCGTGATACCTTCGACGACCGGGATGGCGATTTCGATCGGGAAAACGGTAGCATTCTCCCGCTTCTCCGCTTTGAGCGAAATGCGTTTCAACTCTCCTCTGACGGTGTCGGAGGGAAGGGCACCCACTTTGATCTCGACAGGCATGCCTTCAATTAGGCGGCCGACATCGATCTCATCCACTGTTCCTTTGAAGAGCAGATGAGCCATGTTTGCCATCCGCATCAACACCGTCCCTTCCTGAAACGAAGTGAGCGGTGTGACTGGATCGCCGACTTCCACCGCCTTGCTCAGCACATAACCGCTGATCGGGGCACGGATGATTGATTCGATGGATTTTCCGCCGATGTTTACTGAGCCACTCTCGAGAAGATCAAGTTTCTCTTTTGCAATGTTGAGTCGGAGCTCGGCCTCGTCATAGCTCCTGTCGAAATCCTCATATTCCTTTGTGGAGATGAGATTCTTTTCAATGAGGGATTCCTTACGAACCCTGTCTTTTTTCATGTTTTTGAGTTCAACTTCAGCAAGCTCCAAATTGCGTTTGGCTTCGGCGAGCTCGAGTGGCGTCGGATCCGGTCTTACCTCAAGGAGCGGAGCGCCTGCCTTGACATATGTTCCTTCCTCCACAAAAAGTTTGCTGACGACTCCGGATATCTTCGATTTCACCGAGATCTCGTTTTCGGGTTCAATGGTCCCGACCGCCAGGGCCTTGTCAACGATCGTCCCGCGTTCAACCTTGACCGTTCCGGTCTGCTGGTCGGTCTCTCCACTGGTGCCGAATACGAGGAAAAGGATGGAGGCAACAACGAGGACAACAATTGTGATGATAACAGGGCGCTTTTTCACACGCTTCTCCGGGGTTGCTACATCGGAAGGCATTGAGAACTGACCGGAAAGTACGGAAAAACGAAGGAGGATGTTACGATTCACAATTTACAATTGTGGATTGACGACTGACAACCGTGAATTGTGATGTGGTTCAGGTTGAATTCCGATGAACTCACCCCCTTAGCTTGGATCAAACCATTTCCCCCT
>DAIPLH010000401.1:0-3136 GCA_036769325.1 Bacteroidota bacterium | reverse complement strand
GGGCACGCGAGCGACTCGAGGCGGCACAGCTGGCGGCCCACCGGGCGGCGGCGGGGCGGGCACTGGAGGAACGGGCCAGGTCGGGGGCTTTCAGGCAACGGGGGGAGCGGCGGGAGCGAATGGTAGTGGGGGAGGGAGCGGGATCTCCCGGCTTGTAACAAGGGTCTTTGTAAGGGGAAGAAACATCTCTGGGTTTCCCCAACCCGGAGCAAAAGGGGCAGTCAGTTCACCACCTTCAGGGTGAGCAATCCTGCCGGTTAGCATCAGCACCGTTCACGATAATGTTGTGAGGTTATATGGCAGTCAGGGGAAGAATCCCTGACCGTTGTAGCTGTAGTCGTGAGGGCCGGATTGATGTCTGCGGGGAGAATAACACTTCAGCTACTGCGGTTCTTGTCGCTTTACGAGTTGACCGTACGCGCCGGCAATCGGCCGTACGATTAACGCATTCCTGTTCAAAAGAACTCTCTATTTTGTTATCAGTCAAAGACGGCATTGGTCTGAGAAGCACTGGGGTGGTGTGGTCTACAGCCTTCCCCCTCTTCTTTAGATAGACTCTCAAGCCATTTCCCTGGTCCGTTCGAGAGCGACCGTTGTCAGAAGATTTCGTTTCACCAAACAACCATAATCAATTCATTCATTGTTGGAGGTTCACATGTCACTCAGGAAAATTTTCCTGGCTGTTGCATTGACCATCCTCTCCGTTGGCGTTGTGTTCGCCGGCGTCAAGAGTGGCCTCGAAGTTGATGCGGTCTATTCGACGCATTCACTCGATATCGTGGCGGCTCCGCCATCGGGTGCCAGGGCAATCGTCAACCCGCCAAGTACCGAGGCGGTGCTTCATTCTAACGGACCATTGGTCACACACCCAGGTGGTGGATTTAGCGGAGCTGATGCAAGTGCTCTGCAGACATCCCTCCTCATGGGGATCTACGGATTCGGCCATCAAGGAACACTCAACTACTCTGTCGCCGATGACTTTACTGTCACAGACGCTGGTGGATGGACTGTCGACGAGTTGTGCTTCTTTGCGTATCAAACCGGATCGTCAACGACCTCAACATTCACACAGGTTGATTGGACAATCTGGGACGGCGATCCGAGCATCGGTGGAGCCAGTGTCGTATGCTCCGGCAGCGCAACCGTTGGTGGCGGAACGCTCTCAACAACATGGGCTGGTATCTATCGCACACTTGATACCGACATCCCGACTGCAAACACGCGCCCAATCATGTTGAACACAGTTTCAACGGGTGGTTGCGTTCTTGCTGCGGGCTCATATTGGGTAGAGTGGAAATCATTTGGAACTCTTGCATCAGGTCCCTGGTGCCCACCTGTAACCGTCCTTGGTTCCACAGGAACCGGCAACGGAAAGCAGAACCAGGCTGGTGTATGGGTCAATCTGGTTGATGTCGGACCCCAGGACGTCCCGTTTGAAGTCAAGGGATCAGTGAACGGCGGCGGTGGCGTCAGCTGCGGCGACATCTTCTTCTTCAATGCAAAGTGCAACATGAACGGTGCAGCACAGGCAATGGTCAAGATGTCAGGAGACTTCTCCGGAGAGACCGTGGGATTCGATCTCGATGGTGATGACTATGTCATCAACGTCCTGAGCAATGGAACAAACTCCATCGCAAAGCTGACTGTTCCTCACGCTGGTATGGGTGCACACACGATCACACTTGAAGATCCGGCTGGTTGCTACTCACCGGTCAACTTCAATTGCCAGGTCGATGCTCCACCCGATCCCGAGTGGGATGCTCTCTGGGCTGAGGCTTTGAACATTGAAGCCACTGCTCTGAAGGCAGTTCCGGTTGAGACAAAGATCATCGGCAACTATCCGAATCCGTTCAATCCGTCGACCACTATCCGCTATGCGCTTAGCGTCGACAGCCCGGTTTCCGTCCGTGTTTATAACATGCTCGGACAGGAAGTTGCTACTCTGGTTGATGGCTTCCAGAAGGCCGGCGAACAGTCGGTCGTATGGCATGGCGTCAACAACTTCGGTCAGTCGGTTGCCTCTGGTCTCTATATCTACAGACTCCAGGCTGGTAACACCGTCATGACCCAGAAGATGTTGTTCACCAAGTAATATTCGTCCAGCAGGGCTTTCAACACCCTGCTCTCCCGCTCCTCCTTCGCCGGAGGGGCGGGAACTATTTCGCAATCACATCGGTTGTGGTCTTCACGAAAGTTCCGCCATTGCGGACACTGGGGGTGACGTGCTATTCGCGGACACGACCAGCTTTATTATCCATTCACTAGAGGGGATAACTTGTCATGAGATACATTTCTGCTTTACTGCTGTTGACGCTAATCGCCTTCGCGGGTAGCGATGCAATAGCGAAGGATGGAAAGACACCGATGACCTATGCGGTGTCGAACGAACGTCATATTGTTCGACCAGCGATCGAATCGGCTATTCTGGTTGATCAGACCGACGCGCCGGGAATCAATTCCTACACGTCACAGGATTTCGAAGTGTCTTTCGACATCTATGACAACCAGGGTGCGGACGATTTCGTCGTACCGGGTGGTGATACCTGGAATGTCAACCAGGTTATTGCCCTTGGTGTCTATTACAACGGTGTCGGACCGATGCCGTCAGCAAATGTCTACTTCTACAATAATAGCGCCGGAGAACCCGGAACACTCATCACCTCAGTCAACGTTGTCCCGAGCAGTGATGTGGGTGGTACAATTACCTGTGATTTCCCCGATGTCGTTCTGACCTCAGGAACCTACTGGGTATCGGTTCAGGCCAGGATGGATTTCAGTGCTGGTGGACAATGGGGATGGACCGGCAACGGAACACCGAACAACTCCGGTGCTGCATGGCAGAACCCGAGTAACGGTTTTGCTACCGGATGCACCACATGGGGACTTGAAGCCACCTGTATTGGTGCCACCGAACCCGATAAGGCATACATCCTTTCCGGTACGGTTGGTGGCGGTGGTGGTGTTGCTTGCGGCGATATCTTCTTCTTCAATGCAAAGTGCAACATGAACGGTGCGGCACAGGCAATGGTCAAGATGTCTGGTGACCTCTCCGGAGAGACCGTGACCTTTGATCTCGATGGCGATGACTATGTCATCAACGTCCTGAGCAATGGAACAAACTCCATCGCAAAGCTGA
>DAIPLH010000062.1:0-11180 GCA_036769325.1 Bacteroidota bacterium | reverse complement strand
TTCCTGATCCGAAAAGAGAATCGCCGGCCCTTTTTCTTCGTCGATGGCTTTCCACACACGCCGGGAAACCTCAAAGCCGTCCATCCCCTCACTGAGATGCAGGAGCATCGTGTTTTCTTCAGTTCGGAGAAGGTCGGGCAAACCGTCCCCGTCAAGGTCGATAAGGCGTGTGTCAGGATCTGCAAGAGCTGTCGTTGGATACGCGGTGAAGTTCTTTAGTGGTTGCCACTCATCATCATCGCTCAGTTCAAAGGCTCCCCTCGGTTCCCCTGCATAATAAACGAGGTGCTTTGTCCCATCTGACTCCAACTCCTGGATCGCGACCTTTCCATCACTCAATCCGGAGAATGACGGCCTCGGGGAGACCGGCCGTGCCCGCTCAAACCTGCCGTCTCCAAGATTACGTTTGTAATACAAGCCGCTCGGTTGCTCAGTGAGGATACCTGATATTCCCTCGCTGAACAGGTCCACCCAGAGATAGCTCCTGTCCATGAGCCCCGCGGGTACCTCAACCGAGTCCTCACGACGAACAGTCTTGACCTCAGTATTCCATTCATGCTGCTGGTATGTGAGTTCGAGCTCTGGCAAGTACCTGGTCGTGTAATGGGTGGCTTGATCATCCCAGATGTGGCCGTTTTGT
This sequence comes from Bacteroidota bacterium, assembly GCA_036769325.1. Classification (GTDB taxonomy): domain Bacteria; phylum Bacteroidota; class Ignavibacteria; order UBA10030; family UBA6906; genus DAIPLH01. Next base: position 10,540 of record DAIPLH010000062.1, on the reverse strand, counting down.
CTTGCCGTTACAAGGTTCGAGAATCCCTCGCTCTTTTGGCCCGATCCCAGATAGTCGAGGTCATCGTCATAGAACAACTGGAGGGACTTCACGAGGTACGGAGTGTGAGGGAGCTCCTGTTTGAAACAATGGAACATCAGAATGCGAGAACAGCGCCTGTATGTTCGTATCTCGAAGCCGGAGCGATAGGAGGAAAATGGGTCTTTTCTGCAGATCCAGTCCGTTGTCTCTTCATCAACGGTCTTCGGAATATTCTCCGCAGGGTCATGCTCACCGTAGTCAAGCACACTCTTGAACATGAAATCGTCCTCATCGGGAATCTCATCGCCGAGGTAATAGGGTGTGATGTTACCGTAGAGGACCTTCTTGAGATATGATTGCGTGCACCGGCCAACCCTGTTTTTTTCATTGAGATTGTGTGCAATTCCCGCGAAGTCTTCCTTCTTGTATGTGTAGAGTGTGATGCTCCCTTTATCGTCATGCACACGACAGAGTTTCCATTCAAACACTCTTGTACTATCGTCAGGATCCACCAGACGGCTTTCGCCCGTGAGTCCAAAATAGGAATGCACATTGTCCCTTGAGATAGTCCTCCAATGAATTTCACCGGTAGCGTCGTTTTTCCATAGTTCGATTCTTGCAAAGAGGCCCTCTATTCTTGGACGGTATTTCCTTATGGTGTATGAACCTCCTGACACTGTACGTTGTTGAACATGCCCGACCCATTTGCCGTTCTCCGCTTCGAGGAGGGGAACCAGATCCTCCATTCCGGAGAGGGTGAAGGTGTCAGATTCTGCATCGTCGCGGTACTGAGGAAGTCGCTTCTCCGTCTTTCTCTTGATTGATGGGACAGTCAACGTCCATCCCAAACCAAACTCGCTGTTTCCCGAACCCGAGTTGTAGCTTAGGCCAATGGGTGGGAGACCTCCTCCTCGTGATGGACTGAATGGAATGGGAAGAGAAAATGACGATGTTCCGGTCACGGCGTTTACCTGGAACTTCTCCTCGATTCCCCTGATTGCTCCTCCACCCCTCGGGAGTGAAATTTGTGGCATGGTGGAAGAAAAGCGTTGGCTCATCTCATCACCGCGATTTGGCATTGAGCGCTGCTTTTCATTCGATGATCGCACGTCATCTCTGTCTTTGGAGAAGCGGCCAGTATGGTCCGGGCGGTTCAGCATGGAAGTATCATGGAAGTTCAGAAGGGGTTGTTGTTGATTCGATTTGTAGAAAGCACATCATACATGACACCGTGGGGCGATGTTGAGTAGATCGCGCTTGCAACGAATGGTTCCGAAACTCTGCTCCATCCCGGGCCCGCGTGAAGCAACAGATGGTTTTGTCGAGTCAAAGGCGGCAGAGCGGAAGGCCTTTGGCGAGGGGTTTCACTCGGGCTTTTGTGAGTCCACCGATTGAGTGTGGACCTGACCAAATGAAAGTAGTTCCCGCTGCTTGCGCAATCACGTGTTTACGTAAAAATTTCGGATGGGAGGGAAATGAGTTGGATCCGCTGTTGGCGGACCGGATTTTTCAAGTCGTTGCTTCGGGGCGAACATTGGCTTAGTGAATGTCGAATATCCAACAGCCCACAAGGAACCCAGTGGTGGTGGACAGAGGCGAAATCACACCTGCTTCGACACCAAAGGCTGGCAGGGAAATCTCGGCGAAAGAACGCGGGACACACCGCCACTGAGATACGTGGTGGACTCGGGGCTACTCTACGCGATCCGCCTTATCCCGAGCAGGTTTTTGACAGGATATGGGCTTATCCTGACAGTATCAGATTGATTTCCTCCGAGAACGAGAATTTGGTTGCCCTCTCTCCCAGCATAGAATCCCACATGACCCGGGGCATCGATCACGGTGGGTCCCGGTTGATTCCCGGAACCTCGTTTGAGGATCACTACATCGAAACCTGCTTCTGCTTCATTAATCCCTACAGACCTCCCGATTCCCAACCATGATCGTGCTCGTAAGTTCTTTGATCGCGGAAGCCTGAGGAGCCACGCAACGTAGTTTACAAAAGCGGAACACCACGGAACCTCATCGTTCTCCGGCCACTTTTCGTCGAGGTGAAGCATGGCAAGAACGTGTGAGTTGGATGTAGGGCCTGAGATGTCGGAGATCCCCACAAAACGTTGAGCTATATCAAGTGCCGTCAACTCTAGTTTTTCCATCGGGCTACCGTTGATTGGAATCAGGTTGTCGAGGCTTGTTTCTTCGGTGGTCTCCAGCTTTCAATACCAAGAAGACCGTGTTCCGAAAGCGTCTTCCTCAGCAAGGGCTCAACCCCCGCACTTTGTGCGTTCCGACGGACTCCGAGGGTGAGATTATCGTACATCCCCTGATCAGGAATCTCATTGATTTGTTGGGCAAGAATAGCAACTGTTTTCTTGTACCTCGTCCTCTGCCACCAGACATAGCCAACAATGACAACGGTAAGGGCACCGAGGGTGATCAGCAATTCCTGAGCATTGTTCTTGATAAAACCCAGGTCCCCCCGTAAAGTAGGCTGAAGATCCTGCCTGTACCGCTGAATCAGACTAACCATGGCGCTGTCCACAATTCCACGGACCGCAGAATTGGTCGCCGGACCCAGAAGTTCATCCCTGAGTGCACCAACATAGTCTGCGGTGCGTTCGCCAAAGGCTGAGGCTACCGCACTGTCCAGTAGAGAACGTATTGCGACATTTGTTGCAGGTCCAAGGAGCGAATCTCGTAACGCAAGCAGAGGCTCCTGGGTTTTGGGTCCAACGAAGTCGTCACGCGCCCTTGCGAGATCCCGCATCAGGATGTCCGTGACCTCTTCGACCCTGCGACGAATCTGCAGCGTGTCAAGCACCAACGGAGTCTCGCGCTTCATTGCTGCTGCAGTGGCCGATATCAATGAGTCGATTGCTCTTTCAAGCTTCTCGACGCGTTCGGCGGTTGCAAGTGAATCCACCGCTCCCCTGGCGAGCCCTCCGCCAAGGTCCTCTCCAATTCCCTCGAACATTCCACAGCCCGCAACACCAATGAGGATGAAGAACGGAAGAGTGATCTTCATTGCAGTGTTGTTCATGCTTGTCCTACGGTTTCACAGCCTTCATTACAAGCTTCACAATGCCGTCTTCTTCTCCCGAGAGAGGGGGAGCAGTGTCCACCACAACCACCGGGAACGGGGTATTGCCTTCAGGACTCCACCGCAGAAGCCACGGTTCGGAGTTCTCCAACAGGAGGAATGTGAATTGATGGGCCTCACGATAAAGCTGCTCTTGCGCCTCATTGATTCCCATCCAGGTCCCGGTATTGAAATAACGACCATCGCCGGGCAAGGCACATGTGTCAACGTAGTGAGTGTGTCCAAACGTGACATACTTGACGCCAAGGCTCTGTGCAATGTATTGCGCATGCTCCCTCATCTCCTTGCTCACGTCAGGGAGTATTGTACTCTCCCGTTTTGTCGATCTGTTGCGCCTTGCCCTCCTAAGGAGCCAGATGAGAATAACGGCGACAACGGCAATGACAAGGACATGCAACAGATTGTAGTCGTACAGGAGCTGCGCCGTATCTGTTAACCAGGGAACGTTTGTCCCCTTGATGAGATCCAGAACCTGCTGGCCGATGTCCGGGATAAGGGTCAGAAGATAGAGCGGCAAGAGAACCTTCGTGCTCTTTAACACTTCCTTGATGATCTCCCAGACAAATCTCATGGCGCCCCCCTCAAGTGTGGGAGCCTTCTTTCGTTCATCAAATCTCGCGAGTTGAGCCTCAAGCAAATGTTCGGCCCTACGATCCCCCCCGGAGAACCTTGCAGCTTGTTCACGCAGGATGGAGGAGTTCCTCTCACGGATCAGCTTGTACTCCGCGCTTCTTGCTCCTTTCTTCCGCTCTCGGGCCTTGCGAAAAGACTTAAGCACAAACCGGAGAGCAGTTCCGAGCGTTTCAATCATCTCATAGGGATGTGCCTTCCACATCGTGGCATAGTAATCGCTCAGCGGGCGAATATTGTCGGCGAGTTGGTTTACCGCCTCGAGACGGTTTGTCAGGTATCGGACCAGAAGACTGGAGAGATCGAGTTCCAGCTGCGGATTCCGGCTCTTCCGATTCAGCGAAGGGAGAATTGGAGACAGAAAATTCCCGAAGGCCGTGGTTGATTCAAACTGGTTTCCATGCTCGACATACAACAAGCCAGGAACCAGGAAGAACCACGGGAGGAATTCAACCTGATCGGTTTGAAGCTGCTTCCCTTTCAGTTCCACCAGCGCGGAGAGGCGTTCCAGAATCCGCCGCTGTACCCCAGGCCAAAAAAGCTGGATATCGTGATTTCCCTTGAGGATCTTGATTTCATTCCCCTTGGCCAGGAATTCCGCCAGGGCGTTGAAAAATACCGGATGCCCGTTCATCATCTGCTCAATCTGAAACTCGCAGCACCCTTCCGAGCATTGAAGTCCATAGGTGTGATCCACCTCATCCTCAGAGATCCGGAATTCTCTCTTTTCTGCTTCCGTTGGATCAACAAGTACCTGTATGAAATCGAAGAGGTCACCATTGATAATCAGTGTAGTACTCGTTTTGTCTGAATAGTATGAGAGGAAGTCACGGAACTCTTCATCCCAGAAAAAATCCTCAGTTGGAGACCAGCGGCCCGAAAAGAAATTCTTCCCGCTGGTAATATGAAAATCTGACACAACGAGAAGACGTTTCGGAATCATGGTGCCGCCGTCGCTGATCATGTCAGGGAACCAGTACGCCGTCTGCAAATCGCCCGACACGTCCCGGCTTCTGGAGATGAGTTGGTATAGACCGTCCATCACGCTCCAGCCAGTATGCTGGCGCCTCGATAACCTTAACGGGGTGATGTTGCGATCCCAAGATCACTCCCCGGGATTATCGTCAAGTGCGAGCAGGAACGCCACAAGCGCTGTCACCGTCTCCCCTCCAGGTTCATCATCTATCCAGTACTCGTGTCCAACCCCCTCAATCTGCAGGGATGCAATGGAAACATGATCATCAGTCCCGGGGATTGGCCAAACCTGCTTCTTGTTTTCAGCAATAACTTTCTCTCTCTCAGACTTCAAGACAACCGCCTGCAGACTCAATGGTGCGTTTGGGCGAAGATGGATTTGCGAGCTAGCCTCCCGCATGACAAGAATCTGTCCTATCCCGTATATCTTATCCGCTTCAGCACATTGAAGAAGCTGCTGGAGACTAGTGTCTGCCCGCAAATCGGGCGATTGAAGCGCAATGCCCACACCACCGTCGTGCAGGTATGGGGCGGACCCCCAAACGTAGCGGAGTGTAAGTGTCTTGTAGCCCTGTTCTTTCCCGGCGAAGATATTCGCGATGATCCCAAGTATCCCTCCCGTCTCGGCTTTCCCGGTTTGTGGATCATACTGTGGGGCGATGACCTGCAATAATTCAGTTGCCTGACCACGAGCGGTGTTCGTTTTGATCTCTTTCATAGGGTAGATCAAATTGTCGGTTGTGAATGGGCCTGCATGACAACCGGCACAGCCCGCGCTCTTGAATACCTCGTATCCCTTTTCGATAAGTCCCGTTCTTCTTGCCCCTTCAACTAACGGGGACAGATTTGGCGGTGGTTCAACCCAATCGAGCATAAGGCTGACGCTTTCCGTTACAAACTCATCAACGTTCAAACCGTAGTTCTTTGCAAGCTCATCCAGGCGATAAGCTGAACGTGTCGACGGCGGTGTCACCACTCTGGTGCCCAGGAGTCCAACCATTGGTCCCCTTGCCTTACCATCAACGCCAAACTCTTCCGGACTCCGAATACGTCGATTCGCTTTGTTATCAGGATGCTCAAACAGAGCCTCAGGAATTGCACCTGGAACTCCTTTTATCAAGACGACGGATCCGTTGCTGAGAAGTCCCGGAATACCATCCGAGGTGCCAAGAATATCAGCGATCAATTCCCCTCTTTGCGTAGGGTCGTGCTTTACGGCCGGGGAACCAGAAACAACAATATCAGCATACTGTTCTGCAGTCAGTTCAGAGTAAAGTCCTGGCTCCTCCCAGAACGCCAACTTTGCAGTTCTCCCGCCCCGGTCTTTGCATAGTGCGACGAGCTGCGAGAGATCGAGGCCGGTCGTCCACACGTTGTTGTTTCGATCAGATGGGTTGAGCATGACCCCGTCGTAGTTGAATGGCCAGTTCATGTGTGTGAAGAGGGACGGAAACTGCAAAGGGTTGTGCAATCCATCGGGAGTGTCATCCGCAAAACCCCGCGGAAACATGAGGAGGCCGCGAACGACTTCGCGAGAAGTGTCCTCGGGATTGGTCCTATGGTTCGCTAAAACCCATTTTGCCCACCTGCGAGCTCCACCCTGTGTCTCTTCACCAACCGCACCAGAGTTTTCAAAGCCGGCGACGTTGTTGGATGAAAGTGCAAAGATCCATCCCAGATGAATATCCTGATTGCCAATGGCCCAACCGTGGGCGGGCTGATAGGAGCTGATCTTCGAGAGCTCTGTAGGTTTGGCCGACGTCAGGTCGGGTTTCCCATCCCAATCCATATCGAGGGAATAGTGACAGAGTGCACAGCTAAGTCCAATCCGAAACTTCCCACCGCCCGGCAACGGACCCACTCCCTTTGGTCCCTGTGCAAATGAATTCGGATCGAGCAAATATGGAAGTTCCCCTTCGTTATCTGCTACCGTTCTGGCGACTATGCCCAAAGGCCACGGTTCTCCTGCTTCGACATCAAGACCTGTATGGAGTTTCTCAGGAACAGGAAACGTCTTGTTGACAAGCGTACCCGGCGGGAAGTTGAGGACAAGATCACTGGTGTATCCACCTCCGTTCCCGGCGAAGAGATTCCCCTGGACACCATCGAGATCGTCCATCGCTTGAAGAAAGATTCCAAAGGTGGATTCCTGCTTCCAGACGTCTCCTCCGGTTGGCACGTCCACAAAGCCATTGAGAAGCCCTACAACATCAGTCCAGAGTCGTTCGTTGCCGAAAGTCTCGCCTCGAAACCATTGCTCCCCCCAGTAGACCCATTGCAGGTATTCCTCCTCAGATAGTCTTTGTCCATTATGGATTGGAGCCTCAGCTCTACCGGGCTTTTCCTTAAGCACGTTGTATTCACCCCAATCGATGCTATTCTTACGGCTGCAGGAAGTCATAAGCAGGAAGCTGAGGGTATTGATGAAGAGAAGACCGAATCTTGCCAACATGGTCCTGCTTTGAAATAGGTAATGAAGAGGTTGCTCTTTCATTGTTGATCATCCCTTTTCCTTCTCACCATTCCAATGAACATTGTCACAAAGGAAATCCCGAGTAATAAGCCGCCAATTGGGACGAGGAGAAACTCCTTACCGGGTTCCGTAGCATCGCTCCGCAGAACACCAATGATGAAGCCGCCCGGCAGGGTCAATACACCGGCGAGAAATATAGCCGACACCCATTTTCTTGCCTGTTCGGACAGATTTACTTTTTCCAGATAGAGTCCAAACAACAATGTGACTATACCCAATCCGGCCGCGTGAGCATGGCCTACGGGAATCAGGTGTTGTCGAATTGGGCTATCCACCCAAAATGGGTTCTTCGTCATGATAAGATATGACATCGTTCCGCCGCTGATGAGTAGAACAGAGAGCAGAAGCCATCCCACGATTTGGCAAAGTCGTTGCATAGCAGACCTCCGGAATGTTCTTGTAATGAATAGAAGAAGTTTTTTTTGGAGCTGTTACGTCAGGGACATGATGTGACCACTGGCTTTCGATGCAAGCGCCATAATCGTCCATTGAGGGTTAACACGCACTCCTCGCGGGAACACGCTTGCGTCGCAAACGAAGAGGTTTTCACAGCCCCGGACGCGAAAATCGAGATCGGCAACACGCTCGTTAAAAGTGTCTGCGGCCATCATATTTCCACCTTGAGGGTGAGCAGTAATAAAATTAATATACTTCTTGTGGTTGATGACCCGCTCCATATCCTTGATTCTCTCCTCTACAAATGCGTCCATGGGCACTTCAACCGGAGGAAGGGTTGGAAGTATCACCCTCTTCGCTCCAGCTTCTCGCGCGACTCGAATAATCGTTGCCAACGCCCTTTTTATCCGAAGGAGATCGTTCGGCGTTTGGTCCCACTGAATAGCCCTTCCGAATAATACGTCGCGCTTAAGCGATACTGACCCAGCCGGATCACTCCATACCAACGCGGTGAAATTCACGCTCTTTGCATAAGAATCCATCATTCCAGCATGTGGGTCGAAATAAAGGGGGAAAGAAATCGCATATGAGCCTGGCATATTAAACGATGTCTCATAGATAGCCTCGCCGTAGTCCGACAAAGCGTGCAAAGGCATTTGCACACCATCAAACGCATTGACTGGATTCTCGAAGGTAACCAGAGGGGGAATGGCAAAGTTGCAAGAAAGGAACCGACCAACCCCTTCGCCCCCGACACCACTTCGCATGAGAAATCGACTGGAGGCAATTGCACCAGCAGAAACTATTAAAGCCTTGCGAATGCGAATTCTTTGGAAACTGCCGTTGGCATCTCTCACAATGACGGCATTGACAACCTTCTTCTCTCCTCGCTGTTCGGTCTCACACTGCACGGCGCCTACAGATCGAATCACGCTCACTCCGTGAGCCTGTGCCCAGGGTACATATGTTTCCAGGGCTGAGAGTTTTCTCATGTAACGACAACCGATGTTACACTGCCCGCATCCCAGGCAGTTCGTGAAATTGCCGAGGTTCTTCTGCACCGGGGATAGTTTGTCCGCGGAGCGCAGGGACGCGTTGTACTTCCTAACCCCCTCAACAAAGAGTTTCTGCGCACTGGAGTTCACCGACTCATCGATTACGGGAGAGATGTTGATTTCCGCTGCAATGGAATCGTAGTGGCTTGACAAAGCAGCGGTATCAATCCCGAAGTTGCTCCACTCGCTGGCCGTTTCCTCAGGCATCCGAAAACACACTGCATTGTTGACAACAGTAGTCCCTCCGACACATTCCGCCTGGAGAATTGTAAAGTCAAAACTTCTGGTTACCTGAAGCCCCCCTTCAGTATAGAGCATGCTGATCATTTTCATTTCGTTCTCGGAGAAGTCACGTCGGGGTCCATAGGACCCGCCTCGCTCAAGAACGCAAATCGAGTCCGCTCCGCCTTTTTCCTTTCCCAAACGGTAAGCCAGGACACCCCCTGCCGCTCCGGAACCAATGATACAATAGTCGACTTCGCGAGGGATTGAGTCAGGATGTAGAGGCGAGCCCAGGCGAGGAGCCAGGATCTTGCTGGTACGTGACGACTCAGAGATGGGCCTCCATCCAATCGGATCGCGATGATCTCGAGGATACTGGAGGATCTCCGTCTTCGTAGGTGGGGCTTCGGTTGCAACCTCGGTCTGTAACCGGGCTCTTGCATCAGCGCGAATGTAACCAATCTGATCATGCGCATGATCGGTCCCATAATATGAGAAAGTAACAAGACCATGAGCGATGTCCCCCATTTGGTACATGAGATCTGCCATTGCCGGAACAAGTGCAGTCTGCCGTTCATAAATGGGTCTGAGAACATGTCGGCGCAAGAACCAGCGGCCTTCAGTCCGCGACATTGTAGAGAAGGGAGGTCTGAAGCTGCAAACAAAGGGAAAGACATGTTCGAGGAGCCAAAACGGGAATGAAACGAGCCCTCGTCTCCTTCCACGCATCGAAACGATGTATTCGTCAATACCCTTGAGGACATCCCGCCAGGCTTTTTCAGGTCTCAAACGCTCTTCACGGAATGCCTGGTTGAGAGCGATAACGCATTCGGCGGAACTGGGTCTTAATGAGGCAATCTGAAAATCCACGTGGTATTGTAGCCAACGGACCCCAAGTAATAACAAGATTCCTCCCCCATCTACAACGACATGGTTCATCATGAACCAGGGCAACGTCACCGTAGTCCCCAACCGACTGATGAGCATCGTACTGCCCTGAAAACCGTACGCGATCGTCGCAACGAGGCTGAACGTGAACGCAGTGACCATCGTAGGAATGAAGTACTTCCTCAATGAGGGTTTCCTGAACAGAACCCAGGCGATTGCTGCAAGAGTTCCATACTTCGTCAGACTGTTGCTCACAAGGGGATCAGGGCCTCCGAACACTGCACCGAGACCAACTTCAGGGTCGCCGGAGAACCGGAAGTAAATGATTGCTCCTGTGAACAACGAAAACATCGTCCCAAATACGAGAAAGTATGTCCGCATGAGAGTGGACGGCGGAGTACGAAGTTCCACATCATCTATTTGTTCGAGGGTTGACTCTTGACGTTTCGGAGCCATCATGACATACACCAACCCGATGACGAGGATGCCATCTCCGACAACTGTGCTCAGCAGAAATTGCTGGTCCATGGGAAACAAGGGATTGAGAGGAAATGAGAAGTACATCATCAATGAGCCTACAACGGAGATCATATGCCCTATCACGAGAAATATCGCTGCCTCCCGACGAATCTCGGAATTGTATGCACCAATTGCGGAGAGGGAAATCATCAACGTAAGCTTCATTACAGTGTTGACGGTTTCAGCGGGATTGATGAACAT